>JAVCCU010000037.1 GCA_030765335.1 Candidatus Kaelpia aquatica
ATAGCGGTGAGTGGACTCGAACCACTGACAATACGGGTATGAGCCGTACGCTCTAACCAGCTGAGCTACACCGCCATAAAACTGAATTTAAATTATACCAGAATATTTATCAATTTAAAGAATGAAAAATCAAACCTTAACCACTGACACCATTTGAATCTCAACTGGAAGCTGCTTGTTTAATTCTTTTTTCAATCTATTCTCTTCTATATCTTCTTTTAATCTTATGAACAACTGCTCTCCATCACTCTCTATGCCAAGCTTAAGAGCCCTAATGAACTTAATCTTTGGTAACGGATGAAAACCCTGAGAATAAAACACATCTATGTTAGCCCGTCTTAAAACACGCTGAAAGAGATGCAATAAATCAAGATGTGATATAAACTTTAACAATCCTTTCTTTGTAAATGCAAGCTCATACTCTACCGACTCTTTCATGCTTTTCTTTGAATTAATTTTTTAAGATCCTCAACATCTAAAGAGTGGAGCATCGCCTGCTCATAATCTATATCACCATTCAAATAGAGATTGACCAAGCTCTGGTTCATAGTGCTCATACCCTCTGCCTGTGCATTCTGAAGTATTGATGCTATCTGATGAACCTTGCTCTCCCTGATCATGCTTTTCACCGCATGGCTTGCAATCATCATCTCATATGCCAAGACACGGCCGGGCCCTTCTCTCTTTGCTATAAGCTGTTGAGTGAGAACTGCCAAAAGAACAAAGGAGAGCTGCACTCTTACCTGAGACTGCTTATGTGATGGAAAGATATCGATAATCCTGTTAATACTCTGGATTGCATCCGAAGTATGGAGCGTTGCAAGAACAAGATGTCCTGTTTCAGCTATATTTAAAGCCGCCTCCACTGTTTCAACATCACGCATCTCACCAATAAGAATAACATCGGGATCCTCTCTTAATATATGCCTTAGAGAATTATCAAATGAGCGGGTATCGGCTCCCACTTCCCGCTGATCTACAACAGAGTTCCTAGATTCAAAAACATACTCTACTGGATCTTCTACGGTTATTATGTGGCTCGTTCTATTTTCGTTTAACCATTCAATCATAGAGGCTATTGACGTAGATTTTCCGCTTCCAGTCGAACCGGTAACAAGGATAAGCCCTCTTTTTTTACTTAATAACTTTTCAACAACAAGCTCTTGATTTAATCCGCATTTAGAAAGCAGCGGTATTTTAATAGGCAGCATCCTTATAGCAGCAGCAAGAGAACCTCTCTGAATATAGAGATTAATTCTATAGCGGGCTACTCCTTCTACCTCAATTGCAAAATCCAGCTCCCACTCATCCTTAAACTTCTCTCTCTGCTCCTCATTTAACACACTAAAAGACATCTTCTCGATGTCATCCGATGAAAGCTCAGAATGGTCGCTCTTAGTTAAACTCCCGTCTATTCTAAATATCGGAGGATAGCCGTCTTTAAGATGTAAATCAGAAGCATTGTTTTGAGACATCTCAATGAGAAGATCTTTAAAAGAGCTGTCCATCTCATTTTTTTTAACAACACCTTTAAAAAACCCCATATTATTACCTCCTTTTGATCTCAAAGATACTAAAATTTAGCCCTGACACTCTCAAAACTTGCCCATAAATCATTTTTATCAATACCTGCATCTACGTAATCCCAAGGCAAGGAAGAGAGCTCACCCCAGGAGGGCCTAAGATAACTGTCTATATCGATGTTTTTTTTACTGAATGCATTATACCATAAACTACTATTGAATTCTCCTTCCCATGAATCAAATCTTGCACCTGTCTTCCAGGCCTCATAGATAACGGAAGACAATCTTCTATCCCCCCGAGAAAAAATCGCTTCAATTAAAGAGTAATCATAATCTCTAAAATCAATCTTGATACGCCTATTACGCAGGTTATCTCTTATGAATCCAATCTGCTCTAACACTTCCTCTCTAGATGCAAAAGGATGCCATTGAAAAGGCGTATGGGGTTTAGGAATAAAGGCTGCAAAGCTAAGCTTTAGATTAATAGCTCTCTTTGTCTTTAACTTTAGGAGGCCTTTTATAAACTCGACCGTCTCTTTTAAGTCATCGATCTTAAGACCTGGAAGCCCAAGCATATAATATAGCTTTATACTCTTCCAGCCCCTATCAAAGGCAAAAGACGCAATCTCGCTCAATATCTTCTCATCAACATATTTTCCTACTATATCCTTCATTCTCAAAGACCCTACTTCAGGAGCAAATGTTAGCGAAGGCCTTTTTGTATCCACAAATTTACTTAAATTATCTATAAGGCTCTTGCTAACCCAAAGAGAGGGCAAACTTAAAAATAGATTTAGATCTTTAAAGTCAGACTTCAAACCATCAATCAGATTCTCTATACCGGAATAAACTCCGCTTGAAAGTGAAGAGAGGCAAATTTCTTCATATCCTGTATTTTCATAGTTCTTCTTAGCGCTAGAAATAAGACCTCCTATCTCTCTCTGTCTTGGCGGACCATAATAGACTCTTGCCTGGCAAAACCTACAGGAGTTCGGACAACCCCGCATAATTTCAAGATTTATCCTATCATGGACTGTGCGAATATAAGATACGGTAGGCTTAACAGAATGGGCCACACTATTAAGATCAGCTACATAATGCTTCTTAACCTTTCTATCTATAGCGGTAATAACAAAACCTTCTTCTGTCAGCTCTGTATTATAAAGCGAAGGAACATAGACTGAGCTCTGGTCTTTAAAGCTATAGAGCAGTTCTTCTCTTAGAATACCGCTCTCACGTCCTGCAGAAATACTCTCTAACAAAGGAATAATAATATCTTCTGCTTCACCGATAAGAAAAAAATCAAAGAAATCCGCAACAGGTTCGGGATTTAATGTAGAAGGACCTCCTCCGATTATCAAAGGATGATTATCCGCTCTATCTTTAGAGAATATATCTAAACCTGCCAGATCAAGTATTGTTAAAATATTTGTATAGTTTAGCTCATGCTGAAGCGTAAACGCAATAACATCAAATTCAGAGAGAAGCCTCTTACTCTCAAGGCTATATAAAGGCAGACTTGAGCTCCTAAGTAAACTCTCCATATCATGCCAGGGGGCAAAAGATCTCTGACAGATAAATTCAGGCTTTGCATTTATAATTTCATATAGAAGCCGTAATCCTTGATTGCTCATTCCAATCTCATACAGATCAGGGTATATCAAAGCAACTCTAAGAGAGGCTTTATCCCAATCCTTCTCTATGCTGTTATGCTCTCTACCTATATAGCGGCCAGGCTTTTGAACGCTAGAAAGATTGTTTAGAAGAAACTCTTCTATTTTTTTAGGCTCTAAGTAATTATTCATCTCTTAAAAATAATGCTACCATAACAACTGTAACAATTAAATCCGACCCGCCATAGCTAAAAAATGGAAGCGGCAATCCCACAATAGGAAAGATACCTATAGTCATACCGATATTTACTATTATCTGAACTGATATAGTGATGAGAAAAAGATTGAGCAACATACCTGAAGCTCCATCTTTTTTTCTACAAGCAATATTATGCATCCTTCTAAGCATAAGCAAGTACAACCCTAAGAGCGCGACAACGCCAAGAAAACCCCACTCTTCAGCAAAGACAGGGAATACAAAATCTGTATGAGACTCTGGAAGAAATCTCAATTGCCCCTGAGCTCCGTTTAACCATCCTTTACCAATAATGTTCCCAGATCCTACCGCTATCTTAGACTGCATTAAGGTATAGCCTGCCCCTAAAGGGTCACGCTCGGGATTCATGAATGTTAAAATTCTATTTTTCTGATAAGGCTTTAAATTAAAATAAAGAATTGGTGCTATCATTAACGCAGCAATAATCCAAGGTAAAGCTTTTCTAAGGCTTGCTTTCTTAAGTATAAAGAAAGCAATAACTGAAGGAAACAACATTAATGAGCCGCCTAAATCCGGCTCTTTAGCGATTAAGACTGCCCCGAGAAGAGTGAAAAAGAGCGGCATAATAAATGAGAATAGAGTCTTGAAATTACTATGGTAGAACACAGATGCAAGAAATACTGGGAGCGCAAATTTCATAATTTGTGAAGGCTGAATATTTAAAAAACCAAATTTAATCCATCTACGAACACCTTCGGCAGGTAATACCAAAACTATAATCAAAAGCAATATAGAAGCGATATAGATCACCCATCCCAAATTCAAAATCCGCCTAATTCCTATAAAATATACTCCAGAAGCTACTAAGATCGATAATAGAAACCATATGATCTGCCGCGTGATATAGTTTCCTGAAAAATTATAACTTGCACTATAGAGGTTCATGATCCCGATCAAAAATATTAACAATACATATAAAATTAAGATGTCTAATTTTTTATTCATAGTTCACTCTTTTTATAATAATATTTTAGAAACTCTTTTGTTATTCTTGCCGTTGCATACCCTCCGCCACCCCCATGTTCAACAAAAGCTAAAAAAGCAATCCTAGGAGAGTCGTAAGGAGCAAAGCCTGCAAACCAAGCATGCGGTTTTCCCGATGTTACCTGAGCAGTGCCTGTCTTACCAGCAATAGCAGGGACTACTTTAGCGATCTGCCCTGTACCGGTAGGGCTATTTACTGTATCCCTCATAGCTCTTTTTATAAATTTGATATCTCTAACAGAGATAGGGATGTTTTCAGACTCTTCTTTATCAACTAACTCACCGCTTATAGAACTGCAGACCTTTGGCTTCAGGAGAGTCCCCTCATTAGCCAATGCCGCCATAAATCGTATAACCTGCATAGGGCTCGCCAAAAGATAGCCCTGACCTATAGATATATTGATTGTATCCCCAGGATACCAGTGCTCTTTTATCTTCTTAGCTTTCCAATTCGAAGACGGCAAAAGACCATCCTTCTCATAGGGTAAATCAATTCCGGTCTTCTGGCCGAAACCAAAAAGATCCGCATGATAGACAATAGAGTCAACACCTGTCTTTAGCCCAATATTATAGAAGTATACATTACAAGAATGCGCTATGGCTTGACGTAAATCCTGCCAATCATGCCCGCTGCTATTCCAGCATTTATAGCTTCGCCCTCCATAGATGAAGTGCCCTGGACAGAAAAACTTATCTCCCGAACTAATAACATCGCTATCAAGGGCTGCAACAGCAATAAGCAATTTAAATACCGACCCTAAAGGATACTCTCCCTGTATAGCACGATTTAAAAGAGGCTTTTCTCTAGAGCTCAGGAGTTGTAAGATTTTATGATTATCCGATGATATAAATACATTGGGATCAAAATTAGGCGAACTTACCGCAGCTATAATTTCACCTGAATCAACATCCATAGCAAGAAAACACCCTGTATAAGGAGAGAGCAGTTCTTCAGCCTTTTGCTGTAAATCTAAATCGATAGTTAGATATATATCTAATCCCCTTTTCGGCTCCTCGCGACTCAAAATCTCTATAATTCTACCCTGATTGTCAACTTTAACCAACATTCCACCATCACTGCCTTTTAAATAAGGCTCAAACTCTTTCTCCGCTCCGCTCTTACCAATATAAGAACTAAATCTATAGCCATAAGGCTTTAGTTCTTTCAGCTCGTCTTCAGAGATCTCGCCAAGGTAGCCTAATAAATGAGAGGCAACAGTACCATTGGAGTAGTATCTCTTAATATTTTCAGATATAAGCAGTCCTGAGATATTTCTGTATTTCTCCTTTAGAAAGAGCGCCCTTTCAAAATCAACATTGGAGACTAATGTTAATGGAGCAAAGGGAGCCTTAAACTTAAGCTTGTAAATATTTTTTAAATCTTCTATATCAATATCAAACTCTCTGTTTATAATTTCAAATATTTCGCTCCTATTTTTGATTCTATCGGGAAGTACCTGTATCGAGAAATTTAAACGATTCCCGGCTAGCTCTCTACCATAACGGTCTAAAATATTACCTCTATAGCCACTTAATGGTAAGACTCTAAGGTAATTATTAAGACTCATCTCCCGATAATAATCACCTTTAATAATCTGAAAATAGAAGACTCTTAAAATGATCAGCACCAGAGATATAGCTAAGAATATTTTATATATCTTGGAAAACATTTTTCTACGTAATTCTGTGTAAAGTATAGTATTATTATTAAAATTAAATTTGAGGCTAAACTCAAAAGATAGACTTTTATACTGCCGTTATACCTTATTAAAAACGAAAAATTGCAGATGGTCCTTACAAAAATAAACCCTAGGAACAAGAACAAAAAATTGAATACTCTATTGCAGTGAAACATCTTTAGTTGCCATTTTTTTATAAAATAGATCATAAAATAAGAGAGAAAATAGAGCCCTACAAATGAGAAGCTGAACATCTCAGCAGCCAAAGCAGATGCCAGGAGGCTATTATAACTAAATTCATCATCAAAGAGCAGGGAATATAAAAAGATAAAAGATATCAGATCTACTCCGCTAAATATCTTTAAAACTCCAGCAATAATTAAAGAGATAGCGTATAGCATTATTCCTGTACTACTATTAAAATATCTTCGACCTTAGAGAGATCGACAAAAGGTTCAACATCAGCAACTTTATACATCTGAGAAGCATGCATATAGATATTAACTACTCTTCCAATAGCTATCCCCTTAGGCAACAGGCCTTTCCCTGAAGTTACTACTGTATCTCCTATTTTAATGTCACTATCGATGTTGATGTAAAGCAATTTTGGATTACAGCCCTTACCCCTGCCTGTTAACAATGCAATCTCCCTGGTAGAAGATATACGAACAGAGATACTAAAGCTGGGATCAAAATAAGGCAGTATGAAGGCAAAGTTTGCACCCAGATCATCAACTATCCCTGCAAATCCCTCCGGAGTAATCGCTGCGCCGTTCTTCCTTACACCATCCCTGCTTCCTTTATCTATTAAAAATCTAGATCTCAACTCTTCTTCAATTCTAGAGTTTATATTGGCCACAATGGGCTCTTTTAAACTCTTTTTTAACTCTAAATAATCTTTAAGATTTTTATTTTCATTTTCTAAATCTTCTATTCTGCAAAGCTGACCTTGATTCTCTCTCAATATCCGAGCTATACCTTCTTGAGAAACATCTTCTTTCTTATTTAATACTTTAATGAAAGATAATCTTGAAATATTTGACGACAGTTGAAATAGAGTATTTTGAAAAAAACCTTTTAAGAAAAAAAGGATTATAAATAAGGAGACTGTAATTAGACCTCTTTTCATCTATTGTTCAGGACAAAAGCTTTCTAAGATTCTAGCTTAGGCTGGACCATAACTCTCTTTAAATATCTCAATTCACTCAATACCTTACCAGTACCCAACGCAACAGCAGTTAAAGGATCATCTGCAACATGGACAGGAAGCCCTGTCTCTTCAGTTATCAAAAGATCCAAACCCCTAAGAAGTGCACCTCCTCCGGCTAAAACAATTCCAACCTCTATTAAATCAGCAGAGAGCTCGGGGGGGGTTCTTTCAAGGGTAAACCTGGTTACCTCCAGTATTTGAGTGATAGGCTCAGCCATAGCCTCTCTCACTTCTTCAGAAGTTATAGATACTGACTTAGGAAGACCTGTAACTATATCGCGCCCCCTAACCTCCATTGTCAACTCTTCTTCTAAAGGATAGGCCGATCCGATCTTTATCTTAATATCTTCGGCAGTCCTCTCTCCAATCATAAGGTTATAGGTCTTCTTCATATGCTGGATTATAGCTTCGTCCATCTCATCCCCGCCTATTCTAATGCTTTTTGCCAACACCAACCCAGCCAGAGATATAACTGCTATTTCAGTAGTACCTCCACCTATGTCTATCACCATATTACCTATAGGCTCATATATCGGCAGTCCTACTCCTATTGCAGCAGCAACAGGCTCCTCTATAAGGTATACCTCTCTAGCGCCTGCATGAAGAGCTGAATCCTTAACAGCCCTCTTCTCGACTTCGGTAATTCCAGACGGTATAGCTATTACAACGCGGGGTTTTAGTAAGAACTTTTTCCTGTTTACCTTGGTTATAAAATACCTCAACATCTGTTCGGCTACTTCAAAGTCAGTTATCACTCCATCCTGAAGTGGTCTAATAGCAACTATATTACCGGGTGTCTTCCCCAGCATTCTTTTGGCTTCCTCTCCAACAGCTAGAACGCGGTTCTGACTTCTCTCTATTGCAACAACTGAAGGCTCGCATAAAATAATTCCCTCACCTTTAACGTAGACAAGAGTAGTCGCGGTACCTAAATCTATACCGATATCAGAAGAGAAAGACGAGGCTATACCCTTATAAAGAGAGCTTAGTTTTTTCCACATTTTTAATAAGCGCATTTTTGCCATAATAAACTGATATATTCTATCAATTTGCTGTATTTAAGTCAAACTACAAATAACATTATTAACCAAAATATCATACAATTTCAATACAATTATCTAATATACTGTTTAAATCTTCAACAAAACCAGGATAGGACACAGCTATTGGATCCAAGCAATCTATAGTCGACTCTCCTTTGGCTAATACAGCAGCTACTATATTAACCATGGCAGTCCTATGATCAGAGAAGCTCAATAAATCGGAGTAACTAAGTGCCTCCACTCCCTTTATCAAAACATCCTCACCTAGAACCTCTATTCTAGCCCCCATATTTGTTAAATTTGTTACTATAGAGTTTATTCGATCCGTCTCTTTTACCCTCAACTCCGAAACACCCTCTATATAACTATCTCCTTCTGCAAGAGCAGCAGCAAGAAAGAGGAGAGGCAGTTCGTCTATAAGAGACGGGATCTCTTCTTTAGATACATTGACCCCTTTTAATCTGGAAGTTGATACAACTATATCAGCAGAAGGTTCGGATATAACAGAATCTCTCTCGCTGAGAGTAAGATCAATATCTATATTGGCCCCCATCCTCTTTAAGACATCCACGAAGCCGCAGCGAGTAGGATTCACTCCTACGTTCTTAAGCAGTAATTTTGAATCAGGACTTAAAAGCGTAAGCGTGATAAAAAATGCCGCAGAAGATATATCGGCTGGAACAGAGAAATTAGGTACATTAAGTCTATCCGTTCTCTCTATCTTCACCTCTAAATCATTGGATGAAATATTTGCACCAAAAGAGAAGAGCATCTTCTCTGTATGATCTCGGGATTTATACTCTTGGTGAATTATGGTTGGAGATTCCGCATATAGACCTGCTATCAAAATAGCCGATTTAACCTGTGCACTAGAAATAGGCATAACATACTCTATTCCATTTAGCTTTGAACCTATAACTTCTATCGGGAGGAAATTGGCACCATCATCACCTTTAAAATTGGCTCCCATCATAGATAGGGGCTCTGTAACCCGCCTCATCGGACGCAGAGATAATGATTCATCACCTCTGATTGTTGCGTTAAAATCCTGAGCACTCAGAAGTCCTAAAATAAGTCTTGCAGTAGTTCCAGAGTTGCCAAGATAAAGATCCTTATCAGGATTTTTCAACCCTTTAAGTCCAACCCCCGATATGCTAACCTCATCCTTTTTAACAGATATATCCAAACCTAAGCTGCGAAAAGCATCTATAGTGCTGAGTGAGTCCTGAGAAAATAAAAAATTTCTTATTTTTACTCTGTTATTAGATAAAGCAGAAAAAAATATGCCTCGATGCGATATCGACTTATCCGCTGGCGGAGTAAGCTCTGAGTCAAAAGAAATACTCTCTCTCTTCTTCTTGATTTTCATATCGAATTATAGAAAGGATTATTCTTTTAAAAATATCTCTATGTTCATTCCTTCTGCTATATTATCTCGACCCTCTAATATATCCAATACAGCCATAGAATCATAAACTCTATCCGGATTAAGCTCTCCTTTTAATTGACCCTGAATATTAAATTTGTATACAGAGTCTATCTCTACACCATCTTTGACTCCTTTATTTAGAACAATAAAACCATACTCTTTATTGAAAGCCATAATCTCTGCCTCTATTTGAACAACTTTACTCTCTAGTAGAGGCTTAGCTTCTGGAAGAATTTCTTCTACTGTAATATTCTCAAGCTGCACATTGTCATCTTCTACTATAGGCTCTCTTTCTACTAATTTTGGAATCTCATCCTTAAGTTTGCTCTGATACTTTTCTAGCTTGGCCTTCTGTTCTTCGAGCCTGCCAAGGAGTACACCTCTTTCCTGCGATAATATGATGATCTCTGATTTAGCTCCATCCAGATTATCCACCAGTCTACCTATCTCATTGGAGAGCTCTTCATTTTTGACTATTTTTTTCTCAAGCTCCTGAGTTATTTTTTGATAATCATCTTTTATCTTACTTAAATCTTCTTTTATCTTCTGCTTATCCTTTTGCATCAAATCCAGATCAGCCTCCACGTCTTTTCTCAACATCACCTCTCTCTCTTTCTCTTGATAAAGAAAAAAGTAACCCGTTCCGATACCGGATGTTATAACTAAGATGAGTATAAAAATCAAAATTTTCTTAAACATATCACACCTCCTGTATAATATTATCTAAGATAAGATTATAGTTCGCTATTCCTAATTTAGAAAGCAAATTTTTAAAATCATTTGCCAATGGGGCCTTGAAATTGATCTGAATATTTTTCACAGGATGAAAAAACTTTATATGGTAAGCATGTAAAGCCTGGCGAGCTATCAAATCTGAACTCTTGCCATATTTAGAATCTCCAATAATAGGATGTCCATAATGTTTCATGTGGACTCGCAACTGATGCGTTCTGCCTGTCTTAGGAAACAGGGCAATAAGAGTATAAATCTTCTTAGACTTAACGGTAATCTTTAGGCTGACTCTTTGAACAACCCTAAAATAGGTCTCTGCTGGCCTCCCTTTAGAATCATCTATCTCCATAATTGTTCTTTTAATCCTCGACCTTCCAATGGGCCTTACAATTAAGCCTTCATCATACTCAACGCTGCCTTCAACTAAGGCAAGGTAAATTTTAATAACCTCTTTATTTTTAAATTGAGCAGCTATACCATTATGAGCTTCGTTGTTCTTAGCAATAATCATAATGCCAGAAGTATCCTTATCAAGCCTGTGCACAATACCGGGCTTTAAAGGCCCGTTGATATTTGAGAGCTCATTGAACTTAAAAAGCAATCCGTTAATTAGAGTGTCGGAATCGGACTTGCTTAGCGGATGAGTAATAACACCGGCAGGCTTATTGATAACCGCTATATCTTTATCTTCATATATAACAGAAATACCCATATCTTTAGGCTCTATATCATTCTCTCTAAATCCGTTTTTCAAAATGCTTACTTCATCCCCTTCTCTAACGATATCTGAAGGTTTTACCGCACTGCTGCCATTGACTGAAACAGCTTTCTGGTAAATTATTTTTTTGATCTTCTCTCTAGAGATATCTTTAAGCTCACCGTGGAGAAGACGATCTAATCTAATACCAGAGCCTTCGTACTTAAAAGAGTAACTATTCTTTTCTAAATATGGCATCTTTTAGCATTAAGCATATTGCTACAGTTATATAGCTATCTGCAAGATTAAAAGTAGGGAAAAAAGCAAAGTTTAAGTAGTCTATAACTCCTCCGTAAATAAACCTGTCTATGAGATTAGAGGCTGCTCCAGCTATGATTAAAGCAAAGCTTAAATATAAGGCTCTGGTATTTAAACAAAATAAGAAATAGATTAAAAAGGAGATTAAGATACAGGTATTCACCCATATAAATACCTGAGGCAGATTAGCTAAGACCCCAAAAGCTATTCCAGGATTTACCAAAATCTTAATATTAAAAAACCCGGGCAGAAGATCATAGACAACCTCACCTTGCGGAAATATGCTCAAATAGGTCTTTACTATCTGGTCCACCAACAACAAAATGACTATTAGAAAAAAATGAAGCCCCTTACCTTTGGGGCAGCTTTTCATTCCTTTTCCCTTTGAACCCTCTTCTCTTCTTCGATTTGGCATTCTAAGCAGTGTTTAGCATAGGGAATAGCATTTAAGCGGCTTTTCTTTATATTGTTCTCACAAAGCTCGCAGATACCATACTCGCCAGAATCAATCCTAGATAGAGCCTCACCTATAAGATACACTAATTCCTGTTCATTGTTGGCCAAAGCATAAGAAAACTCTCTATCAAAGCTGTCTGTAGCCATATCAGCCATATGATAGGTATAGTTTGATATCTCTCCAGATACATCTTGTTGGGATTTAAAGATACTATCCTCAGTTAAATGTCTTATCTCTAAAGATATTTTCTTTTTTAAATCCATTAGAACCTTCTTGATCTTTTCCAGCTCCTGCTTGTTGAGTTTTTTATTCATGATATCTTCTCCAATACTTTAGCACAGCGAAGGCAAACATCTCTATGTTTTCCATCTTTACCAACATCAAAAGTATAATTCCAACAACGCATACACTTCTTGCCCTGACTCTTCTCAACAACAATATCTATCTTTCCAAAACCATCTATATCCTCAGCGCTGCAATCTGCTTTATTAATCTTAAGTAGCTCCGCCTCTGAGACTATAAACAGCATGGCCAAAATAGATTTATAATTATCCAAGAAGTCATAGCTGTTGTCCAGTAGAATTTTTAACCTCACCTTAGTTTCAAGTGAGCTGCCTATCTCACCTAGTTCCCTCTTTCTCTCAATCGCCTTCATGACAACATCTCTTAAAATAAAGAGCTTATTAAAATCCTGCAAAACCTCCTTGCTCTCTTGATTTAATGCCATATCTTTAAAAGAAGTCAGATGTACACTATCGCACCTTGAATCGTCTTCATCTTTAATCTCTAAGTTTTCCCAAATATCTTCAGCCGTAAAAGGCAATATTGGAGCTATTAGCCTCACCAGCGTAGACAGCAAATGGTAGATTACAGTTTGAGAAGATTTTCTCTTCTGATCCTGGGGATTAAAAGTATACATTCTGTCTTTAAGGATATCTAAGTAGATGGATGATAGTCTCTCGTTCATAAAAAGATAGATTTTTTTAAATACCTGATTAAATTCATAATTACCATAAAGAGATTCGACTTCCTTATTAAGCACTATAGACTCTGCATATATCCAGCTATCTATCAAATCCAGATCTGAATATGAAACCTTATCCTTTCTAGGATCATAGTCGTATATATTACTCAAAAGAAATTTAAAAGTATTTCTTATCTTTCTGTAGGACTCTGCGCTCTGCTTTATTATGTCCTCTGAGATTCTTAAATCCTGAGTAAAATCCCGTGATATAGACCAGAGCCTTAAAACATCAGCGCCATATCTCTGAATCACCTTCAATGGAGATATCACATTACCTAAAGATTTAGACATCTTTTTTCCTTCGCCATCAACCACGAAACCATGCGTAAGAACAGTTTTATATGGAGGTTCCTCTTTTATGCTAATTCCCGTAATAAGAGACGACTGAAACCACCCTCTATGCTGATCGCTACCTTCAAGGTAGAGGTCGGCAGGATAGCTTAAATTATACTTATCTTTTAATACTGCCTGATGACTTATTCCAGATTCAAACCAGACATCTACGATATCATTCTCTTTTTCAAAGAGGTCGACATTATTATTACCGCAATGATCACATTGAAAACCTCGAGGCAGAAATCTCTTATAACTTTCTTGAAACCATAGATCAGCACCATTCTCCTCCACTTCATCAGCAACATTGAGAATAAAATCTTGATTTAAAACAGAACTTTTACAATTCATACACCTAAGAGAGG
Organism: Candidatus Kaelpia aquatica; assembly: GCA_030765335.1. NCBI lineage: Bacteria > Pseudomonadati > Candidatus Omnitrophota > Candidatus Kaelpia > Candidatus Kaelpia aquatica. The sequence continues at coordinate 13,685 of JAVCCU010000037.1, forward strand.
GGATTGCAACACCCCAGTATCTTTGGCGGGAGAGACACCAATCCGGACGTGTCTGAAGCATCCCTCTCATTCTCTGTAAACCTATCTTAGGAATCCACCTTACTTTATCAGCTGCCTTAAGTAATTTAGAGCGCAAATCGGACTTATCTATTGACATGAAAAGCTGTAATGTAGCTCTAAATACAATTGGAGATTTACATCTCCAACAATGAGGATAGGAATGCTTTATCTTCTCTTCCTTTAAAAGCAGGTTTTTATTTTTAAGTACCTCTCTTACTTTTTCATTCCCGTCCCAGACAAGCTGACCGGAAAATTCGCCAACATCTTCAAATATGCCTTTATCGTTTAAAGGCATGATCATATCAAGCCCTTTCTCTCTACCTAAAAGATAGTCCTCCATACCGTGACCTGGAGCTATGTGGACACACCCTGTACCATCTTCCATGGATACAAAATCAGCCCCAACAACTTTAGACTCCCGCTCTATGAAGGGGTGCTTTAAATGAAGGCCTTCAAGCTCTCTTCCTTTAGCAGTGTGAATTACAAAGTCTACCTCTAAGGCAAGCTTCTCTTTTAAAAAAGGCAGTCTTTTAGAAGCAACGACCAGCAGTTCTTCTGTTTTTAGCTTCAAGAAGCTATATTCCTCTTCATTGCTAAGCGCCACAGCAACATTGGATATCAATGTCCAAGGAGTAGTGGTCCAAATTAAAAAATAAGACTGACTTGGAAGGCTCAGATTAGCCGCTAATTCTGAATTACTATTGATCATAAACTTTACATATATAGAGTCAGATAGGTGCTCCTCGTATTCTACTTCAGCCTCAGCTAAGGCGGTTTCACACTTAATACACCAATTCACAGGTTTAACATCTTTATAGAGATAGCCTTGCTTTACAAGGTCTGCTAAAGAACGTAAAATAGTGGCTTCATAGTCATAGTTTAAAGTAAGATAAGGAGTATCCCAATTAGCCATACAGCCTAATCTCTGAAACTCTTTTTTCTGAATCTCTACATACTTAAGAGCATAATCCCTCGCCTTCTTGCGAAACTTAACAGGCTCTATCTCAGATTTTTTCAACCCAAGATTTTTAATAAGCTGATGTTCTACGGGTAAGCCATGACAATCCCAGCCAGGTATAAGATTAACAAAATGACCAGTCATGGATTGAAATCTTAGCACTACATCCTTCAATGTTTTATTTAAGGCGTGACCAAGATGGATATCTCCATTAGCGTAAGGAGGCCCGTCATGAAGAATATAAGGAGCATTGTTTTTATTCTTTAATTTAATCTTTTCATATAAATTATTTTTTTCCCACTTTTCAATAAAACCAGGCTCCCTCTGAGGAAGATTTCCCCGCATAGGAAAATTAGTTTTGGGAAGATTTAAAGTCTCTTTATAGTCTTTCATCTTAACTTCGGTATTAACTTATAGACAAGTTGGGCTAACTTAGGCTCTGCTTTTGCAGCAATCCTGAGTATCTCTTTGAAATCTACCGGCTTCAGCGCATCAGGTAAACATAGATCGGTAACACAGCTTATACCCAAGACCTTGAACCCGCAATGAACAGCTGCAATAACCTCAGGGACAGTAGACATGCCTACACAATCAGCCCCTATGGTTCTTAAAAAACGGTACTCTGCTCTTGTTTCTAGGCTCGGCCCTGTTAAGCCAGCATATACACCCTTATGCACTCTTATCTTTAAATCTAAAGCTAAGTCCATTGCCAGCTTCAGCATCTCCTTATTGTAAGGTTCGCACATATCCGGGAACCTCTCTCCAAGCTTATCATCGTTAGGACCAATAAGAGGATTTAGACCCATAAGGTTTATATGGTCGTCTATCAGCATGAGATCTCCTTTTTCAAAACAAGGATTCATCCCGCCTGCAGCATTGGAGATTATAAGGTGCTTCGCGCCCAGAGCACGCATAATACGTATTGGATAGACAACATCATAGACAGAATAACCTTCATAGAGATGAAACCGTCCTCCCATAATTACTACATTCTTAGTGCCAACCTTTCCAAAAATTAACTCTCCCTTATGCCCCTCTACTGTAGAGAGAGGGAAATGAGGAATGTCAGAATAGTCCATACTCTTACTGTTTTTAATCTTTTCTCCAAAAGCAGATAATCCTGAACCCAAAACAATCGCTACATCAGGCCTGACTTTAATACTCTTTTTTATAAAAGAGCCTGTCTCATTGATTTTTTTTCTTAAATCTTCCACTTTAAACTCCTCTTTTAAATACTTCCTTTAAGATAGTAGCTTATCTCCAGCAGCGTTTTAACTAAAAATGATCTCAAAAATATTATTATAAAGAACGCAATAATCGGAGATATATCTATTCCAATGCCAGCTCCAATAGGCAGCATTCTTCTTATAAGAGAGAGTACAGGTTCTGTAACTTTATGCAGAAACTGAACTATTGGATTATAAGGATCCGGATTGACCCAAGACAATAAAGCACGTATTAAAATTAACCAGTAGTATATAGTAAGCAGAACGCTCAAAATCTCAGCTATTGCTCTAATTAAATTAGCAAATATAAACATTATCTTCCTAACTCCTTTGCCCTATTCATTGCTTTTTTAATTCCATCTTTTATAATACCTGATAGATCGCTCTGCTGCCAATAATCCAAACAAGCCTCCGTTGTTCCTCCGGGAGATTTAACCATCCTAATCAACTCATCTGTTGAAATACCCAATTCTCTTAATACTTTTAGAGTTCCTCCCAAAGTATCTAGAGCAATCTTAGAAGATATATCCCCAAGACCAATCTCAGCTGCAGACTCCTCAATAGACTTAAGGAAATAGGCAAAATAAGCAGGTCCGCTGCCAGATATAGCTGTAATGGCATTTATTGAATCTTCGCCTACTACTTTAACATCTCCTATGTTAGCAAATATTTTCTTAGCCAACTCAAGCTCTCTATCGTTAACTTTTTCTGAATGAGTGAGAACCGTAAAAGATTCACCCACCAAGGCACCCATATTCGGCATCGCCCTAATCACCTTCTCTAAAGAACCTTCGTTCTGGATAAAACCTATAGAGGCTCCAGCCGCTATTGAAATAAAAAGCTTATCTCTTCTTAAAAGACGGCCGATCTTATTCAAAAGCTCTTTTAAGTCCTGAGGCTTAACTGCCAGTATAATAACGGCGGATGAATCTATGAGCTGCTCAATATCAAGACATTTTAATCTTCTGTATTTATCAATTATTTCCTCACACCGCACATCATCAGACTCATTAAAATATACCTTATAGCCTCTTGATCCTATTAAGCCTTTAACTATAGCCTCACCCATCTTCCCTAATCCGATAATTCCAATATTCATAGTCTCTCTCCAAAGATTGCTCTACCCAATCTTATAAAATCAGCCCCTTCTTCAATTGCAATCTCAAAGTCATCGCTCATTCCCATTGAAAGATAGAGCTTTCTATTTAACTTTTTACTTATATCATCTCTTACAATTCTAAGCCTTCTGAAAGACCCTCTAATTGCATCCTTATTATCTGTAAAAGGAGCTACGGTCATAAAGCCCACTAAGTCCAGCTGCTTGAACTCTACTATTCTACTAACTAAGGCTTCTATGTTATCCTCACTAACTCCAAACTTCGTCTCTTCTCCGGAAGTATTTACCTCTATAAACACTTTTTGATATTTGTTTTTAATTCTAGAGCACCTATCTATCTCCTCGGCTAACTTTATGCTATCTAAGGAGTGTATATATTCAAAGATATCAACAGCATATTTTACCTTATTAGTCTGGAGATGTCCAACCATATGCCAGCAGATATTAAGACTTTTCAAGTCACCTAACTTGCTTTTTGCCTCCTGGATACGATTCTCTCCGATATCGGAAACACCTAGAGAGGAAGCTTCTCTTATCTTCTCTATATCTACATTCTTCGTTACAGCAACTAGTTTTATAGAATCGGGAGCTCTATCGCTCCTCAGGGATGCTTTTTTAATTTCCTCTTTTATTAAACTAAGATTTTTCGAAATCATTGCCACTAATTTTACCTAAGCAATATAGCCCTGTCAAACTATACCATCTACTACTATTAAACCTCTAAGAGAATTACCTATAAAGACCTTCTCTGAACGCTTAAGATCTTTCAGATATAATGTTTTCTCGCAAACCCTACCGCTATCTAATAGATCTCTCCTCAATACCCCTGACAACAGACCGCATTTTACAGGAGGCGTATAAAGATGGTTATCCAGCAGCAGGAATATATTGCTAATAGCCCCTTCAGTAATCTGACCTTTGGTGTTCATATAGATAACATCAAAAAAACCTTCTTCAAGAGCTTCTATCCTCTCCTTATCATAAATATCCCGTCGAGTGGTCTTATGGTAAAGATATACGTTATCAGGATCTATCTTAGTCGGACTGATCTTAATCTTGATGAGAGAGTTAAGATCTTCCAGTATCCTAAACTCTATTTTAATATTACCTTCCATATCAAGCGTTAGCCTTACCCTATACCTATCTTCTTTAAATTCTTTCTCAAGCTCAGATAGTCTCTCTCTTAAGATACCAATATCTAGAGAAATCTGAAAATATACTGCTGAGCTAGACATCCTATCTATATGATTTTCAATAAGATAATACCCTCTACCTTTATCCCAGCGCATAGTCTCTATTAGATTAAAACAAGAGAAATCTCTATTTAAAAAATCCGCCTTAAGAATAGCCTCTTTATACTCAGACTTATCTAAAGAGTCATACACAATGCCGCCTCCAACACCCATCTCAGCCCTATTTTTATCCAGAAGAATAGTTCTTATAGCTACATTAAAACATGTTTCTCTATTTGGAGAGATGTAGCCAATTGAACCTGTATATATATGACGCGGCTCCTTCTCTAACTCTCTGATTATTCTCATCGTACTTATCTTGGGGGCTCCGGTAACAGATCCGGATGGAAAGAGAGATTTAAATAGCTGCTGATAGCTGAGGCCTTTATTTAAAACCCCTGCTACGGTAGAGGTCATCTGATGCAAAGTGCGATACCTCTGAACTTGAAACAATTTTTCAACCTTAACGCTGCCTATAGAAGAGACTTTTCCCAAATCATTTCTTAGCAAATCAACTATCATGAGATTTTCAGAACGATTTTTAATATCTTGAGCTAACCAAGCCTCTTGGTCTCTATCTTCTAAATTAGAGAAGCCTCGAGAAACAGTACCTTTCATAGGTTCAGTCAAAATATTGCCCTGAGACATTTCAAAAAAGAGCTCCGGCGAAAGAGATATGATATTATTATTACCGGTATTAACGAAAGCGCTGTATGACGTTGGCTGACTCCTGCGTAAATTAAGATAGAGACCTAGCGCGCTCCCCTTAAAGTTAAATTTATATTTAAAAGTATAATTGACTTGATAGGTCCGGCCTGCTTCGATATATCTTTTTACCTTGGCGATAGAGCTGTTATACTCCTCCTCTTTGACGTTTGGCTTAAGCCCTGTTATCTTATAGCTTAAATCTCCAGAGACACCAGATGTCAAGGATCTATCATTATAGCTATGATCAACAATTAAAGGTTCCCTGCTAACGCCTAGCCATATAAGCGGAAAACCCGTGTTTGATCGACATAAGCCTTTGAACGATTCTTCAAAAAGATACCCTGCCTCATATGAGAAAAAACCGCAGAGCCAGAAACCTTTTGTTAAAAAATTTTCAACTTTTTCAAAAAAATCATCCAGGTTATCTCCTGGATTAAACACCAAAAAATCCTCGAAATTATTAAAAAGAAAAGATCTTTGATTGTCAAAATTAGAAGATGCGCTTTCAAGAAATACAAAAGGGCTATCAATTATAGGATTGATTAAAGATATTACTCTTTTTTCAGTAAAAGGAACGCTCCGGGGATACAAGATTTAATCTTTAAAAATTATTTTTCTAAACCTGTGCTTCCCTACTTTAAGAATATACTCGCCCCGCTCTGCTAGTTGAAAATCTTCATCCTCTATTCTACTAGAGCCCAGAGTCACAGCGCCCTGCTTTATCAAACGTCTAGCATCGGAATTACTCTTGACGCAACCGCTATGCACTATCAAATCTACTATCCATGTTTCAGAATTAATCTGATGTTCCTCAATCTCTTGGGGGGCCTCTTTATTAGAAAAGACTTTGATAAAATTATCCTTACTATCTTTCGCTTCATCCTTACTATAAAATATTTCAACAATCGCTTCAGCTAATATAAGCTTGGCATCACGTGCATTATTGTTTTTTATATCTTCCAGATCCAGCTTAGTAAGCAGCTCTGCATATCTTAGAATAAGACTATCAGGTATAGACATGACTTTACCGAAAATATCTTTGGCCGAATCTTCTAAAGCAATATAGTTATCTAAGCTTTTAGACATTTTCTGCGCTCCATTCGTACCCTCTAATATAGGTAAAGTAATTATAACCTGAGGGCTCTGCCCGTAATCCCGCTGAAGCTCACGTCCGACCAGAAGATTAAACTTCTGGTCTCTTCCGCCTAACTCTATATCGGATTCCAAGGCAACAGAATCATAACCTTGAATTAAAGGATAAAGAAACTCTGTTAAAGATATCGGCTTACCCTCTTTATAGCGCAGCATAAAATCATCCCTCTCGAGAATTCTAGCAATCGTATAGTGAGAGCTAAGCTCCAAGACATCTTCAAAGTTCATCTTTTCAAGCCATTCTGAGTTTAAGACAACCTTGGTCTTCTTAGGATCAAGAACCTTAAATATCTGTCTTTTATAAGTTTTTGCATTCCGCTGGGCCTCTTCCTTGGTCAGTCGAGGCCGAATCTCTTTCTGTCCGCTCGGATCACCTATTCGAGCTGTAAAATCACCTATTAAAAAATATACTCTATGGCCTAAATCTTGAAAATCCTTGAGTTTTTTAAGCAGCACCATATGTCCTAAATGAAGATCAGGTGCGCTAGGATCAAATCCTGCTTTAATATTTAAAGGCCTATTAGAGGCATATGAACTCTCTAGCTTCTTAAGAAGGTCTTCTTCTGTGATCAGCTCATCTAAACCCCTTTTGATTATCTTTAACTGCTCATCAGGGGCAACCTTATTATTCATCTCTTTTTTCATCAGAAGCCTCTCCTGCTTCTTCTTTAACCTCTCCCTCTTCAGAAACCTCTTTTGCTTCATCCTCAGCCTGAATAGATTCAGAATCCTCAATTACTACCTCTTCCTCGGAAACATCTTCAGGGCTAACTTCTATTTCTTCTTTA
>JAVCCU010000038.1 GCA_030765335.1 Candidatus Kaelpia aquatica
CCTCTAAGTGTAGTATGAGGCTTCCTAGTGCTATAAAAAAATCTCTTGAGAATACCACTACAACCACCCAGAAAGGAAGACCTATAGCTTCTTTAAACTCCGGCTTAAATATAAGTATAAGAAACGACGCATTGATTAAAAGCTTATCACCTAGGGGATCAAGAAAAGCTCCAATCTCAGTTGTTATCCCTTTTGCTCTAGCAATAAAACCATCTAAAGCATCGGTAAGAAAAGAGAATAGCAACAGCCCTAGAGCTGTATATCTTAATACTTCCTTCCCGTCAGAATAAGAACAGCCTACTATTATGAAAAAAGGGAGTATAACCAACCTTAATAGACTGATGAGATTAGCAATATTCACAATAAAAAAGCTACTATTTTTGAAGAGGCTTTAACTCACTGCCATCGTAGGGGCAATATTGATTACCGCTGGTAAGTCTTCTACCGCATACAGGACAATAGAGAGTATCCATCTGCTCACCAATAAGAGCTCCGGTAAGACCGCCGGCTGCAGCACCAATAGCAGCGCCTTCAGCTGTATCTCCGGATTGATGCCCTATGATAGCGCCTATACCGGCTCCTATAGCAGAACCAGTAGCAGCACCCTTTTGAGTTGTAGTACAACCTGAGATTAAAACTGCCGATAAAATTAATGCGAGTGAAATTCTTAACATTATTACACCTCCTTAATAGAAACAATTATATCCATCTTCTTCAGAAAGTCAATCACCTAACCAAGCCTACCCGCCAAAGAGGCCAAAAACGCAGAAATACTTTACCCACTATATTCTTCCTGGGCACAAAACCCCAATAGCGAGAATCTTTTGAAAAGGCTGAATTGTCACCTAAAACATAGTATTGATTCTCAGGCACAGTGATAGCCCGACCCTGAGGGCCATACTCTTCAGCATTGTAGTAATAATTGTTTTTAAAAATATCCGGCTCTCTAAGAATCTCACCGTTTATTATAATGTTGCCGTCCTTTATCTGGACTCTATCATTACCACAAGCAACAAGTCTTTTTACAAAATACCTTTTTGGTTCTTTAGGATACCTGAACACCACAATATCTCCTGCCTTTATATCGTCAAACTTATATGTCATCTTGTTAACAAATATCCTGTCTTTAATTTCCAACGTGGGCTTCATTGAACCGGAAGGAATTTTAAACGCTTCAACTATAAAAGTCCGTATAAAAAGAGCTACGACCAAAGCTATAGCAATAGATTCTATCCACTCTCTTAACCAGTGTTTCTTTTTCTTTTCAACCATAGATCCTCCAATTCTTTATTTATCTCATAAGCCTGAGATGAAAACGGGCTGATCTTATCACCGCTCTCTTCTCTTGTCTTTCTCTTTTTCTTAAAGATAGTTCCTACAAAATCAGCAACCGATATAACTCTGGCATCAAAATTTCTGGCTTTAAAACCCAGATCTCTATCATCAGTTACAAGATAATAATCTTTCTGCTTCTGATTCTTCTTTAGAAATTCAAGGATATGCTCATCAGCTGAAATATCCTTACTAAAGAGGATTTCAATTTTACCATAACTATTAGACATATTTCCATAACCATCAAAAAAAACAATGGCGCCATTCTTGCCCTGAGGTTTATAGCGAGATAGAAAACCAGCTAGAGACTCTCTGCTCTCTCCTACAACACCAGGGTACAGGTCCTGCATTCTTCTTAAAATATTATAACCATCTAAAAGATAGAACATAACTAGGCTCCCTTAAGTGTAAAAGGACATATATTTTTAAAGACACAATAAGCACAGGCAAAATAACTTGGCTTGGGATTGAAATCTCTATTTCTGATCCCTCCAGAAGCAATAGATATCTTCTCTTCTACATCTTTTAAATCCTGTTCTCTAAAACTAACTCTGCCTACAATTCCAGAATCTATAAAGTGGAGCTCTAGAGAACTAGGAATACAGCCAAATATTTTCTTGTAAGCCAAGGCGTATATCCCAAGCTGCAAGCTCTCTTTTGCTTTCTTTTGAGCTTTACTGTAATCATCTACTTTTGAAGTCTTATAATCCACTATGCTTACCTCATTATCAACTATATCCACCCTATCAAAGCGTCCTGAAATCCGATTGTAATCGATTAAGAACACGAACTCTTTTTCGACATAAGCAGGCTTTGACTTAGATAACTCTTCGTTCTCATAGAACCTCTTTAATAACTCTTGCCCCTCTTCAAATCTCATATCCTCATGCTCTCGCGTTAAGAAACCTTCAGATATCCAGGAACTCTTAAAAACATCCAGCATTAGATCCAAAGATACGCTTCTATCCTTTATCTTTTCTCTAAGGTATATCTGAATAGCATCGTGTATTGCTTTGCCATAGATAACGCTATGGTGTTGAATAACAGGGACTCTAAGAATATGAATGTATTTATATTTAAGCGGACAGGTAAAATAGTCATCAACCTGCAGATGGCTTAAGTTCAGCAACTCATCGCTCCTAAGTGATTTAGGCTCTTCTATCTTTCCAAATTCTCGAGCCCTAGAACGCTGAATAACTTCCCAGGCTGAAGACTTGAGAGAGACCCCCGGTTGTTTAGGTAAGTCCAGTGCTTCCATTACAAATACAGATACTTTCTTTGCTCTCTTTGTACCATAATCATGGGCTGAGCTTAAAAAAAGTGACTCTCTAGCTCTTGTCGTCCCCACATAAAAAAGCCTTCGCTCCTCTTGAATATGAGGATCGCCCTCGGGAAGCCAATGCTCCTTCATTCTTAGCAGATCATCAGCTAAGGCTATCGCCTCCTTTCTCTTTCTTACTGGAAATCTATCCGAGACAAGACTAACCAAAAAGACTACTCTAAACTCTAATCCTTTAGCCTTATGTATTGTTAAAACATTTACAGAATCAGTATCGTAATCAGGTCCAGGCAGAGAAGGATCGTCTCCAGCCTCTATCAGAGCATTTAAATAAGGAGCAAAGTTATAAATATCATCATTGGTTAAAACGCGGGAGGTACTTCTGACTATCTCAAAAAACCTGGCAATATTTTTTATCTCAGACTCTGCCTCTAGACCTCCTGCAGTTAGAATTTTAAGATAGCCGCTCTGGTTTAAAATTCCAAATAGAAGCTGTCCTGTATTCAGATTCAAAGAGAGGCGAAAGAAATCATTTAGAATCTCTAAGAAAGAGCCTATTTCTCTAGAAGTCTCGTTGTCTATAAAAACTTCTGCTATACCGTCTTCTTTATAATGGGTAATCAAATAATAGAGAGACCGGCTAAGAAGCTTTGCTCTGCTCATCATCAAAGATAGAACCTCTATTTTAAAACTATAAAGCTTGGAAGATAGAATATAATATAGGCTAAGACTATCTTCTGGATTTGTTAAAAATTTAAGCCAAGAGATAAAAAATCGTATCTCCTCCTGAGAATAGAGACCCTCGCTGCCGGAAAACCTTAGCGGAATAGACCTCATATTCAACGATCTTATGAATGGGTCTGCATCTCTATTGGAACGTACTAAAATTGCAAAATCTTTATAGGAATACCCCTCCTCTTTTACCATTTTATCTATTCTTCCAGAGACCCAATCAGATTCATCAAATAGAGTATCGAAATTGTAATATTTAACCCCGTCACCTTCTTTAAGGTGGGCCTTCAGCCTCTTATCTAAATTCTCCTTAACTTCAAGCCTGTCGGGATTATTGTAAGATATGGAACGATAAGCAAAATCGAGTATCTTTTGGTTGGAACGATAATTATCTTTTAATATTATCTTCTCTGCATTTGGGTATATATCCATGAACTCCATAATATTGCTCAAGGCCGCCCCTCTAAACTTATATACTGATTGATCATCATCGCCACAGACAGTAATATTGCCTCTATCGCCAACCAAAAGCTTAAGTAGTTCAAATTGAGAATGGTTTGTATCCTGAAACTCATCTACGAGAATATATTTAAATCTATCCTGATACTCTTTAAGAATAGCTGGATGCTCTCTAAGCAGCTTTAAAGACAAGTAAACCTGGTCACCAAAATCAATCTTGGACTCTCTCTGTAAAATCTCCTGATATCTCTGGTAGGACAACGCTACCTCTTCATCTTTTTTGATTCTCTCACTTAAAATCTTATCATCAGGATTATTTTTTAACTCTCTTTTTAAATTATCAACGTAGTTAAGATATTCTTCAGGGGATAGATCTTCGTCTTTAGCGCGCGATATCAGAGCCAAGATAGATTCAACATACTTGGTGGGATCACCTAGAGGTCTAAAATAATTCAGAGGGAACTCAAAAAGATGTTCTCTAAAAAATATAATCTGCTCAGCGCGGGATAAAACATATAGATCAGGAGACAATCCAAGCTCAAGAGCATTCTCTTTTAAGACTCTGTCTCCAAAAGCATGAAATGTAGATATCGTCATATCGGTATAACCATAGGGCATTAGAATATCCACCCTCTCTTCCATCTCCTCAGTAGCCTTCTCTGTAAAAGTCAGTGCCAAAATATCCTTAGGGTATGCTTTTTTAGAAGAGATGAGATCTATTATTCTTCTTGTTAATACCAGAGTCTTGCCTGTTCCGGCACCTGCTACGATCAGAAGCGGCCCATCTCCATGTTGAACAGCCTTCTTCTGCTGAGCATTGAGACCCTCGGCAATCTTTGTTTCAATCGTTTCTATATTCATAATTATACCAATCTCATTAATATATCACACCGAACAACTTATAATGGAACAATATATCATAATATAATAGATTTCACTTGATTAAATTATTCAATTTTCATACCATATTTTTTAAAGCTTATTAAAACTCTGTCTAAAAAAATGAAAAAAGAACATCTAATAACCCCTGGAATACAAAGGCTTCTGAATGATAAAAACTACTCTGCTATAAGAGATATAGTGGCAGAGCTGCTCTCCCCAGACATCGCAGAACTATTGCAATCCTTAGAACACGAAGAAGCAGTAGAGATAGTTAAGCTAATATCATTAGACAAATTTCCGGAGATATTTAGTTATCTGGACAACGACAGTCAGATCCTTATCCTGCAGGATTTAACCATAGGCAGACTAAAAAATGTTCTTAATGAGATGCCGTCCGATGAAAGAGCAGATCTCTTCCTTAGAATTACACCTAAACTCAAAAAGCAGCTATTCTCTATTATGTCAGAGGAAGAGAGAAAAGATGTCGAAGAGTTAATCCAATACAAGGAGAACACTGCTGGAGCATTAATGACAACAGAGTTTGCCAAGATTAGCCCCGAAATAAGCATTGGAGAAGCAATTGAGATCCTAAGAAAAACAGCGCTAAAGAGAGAGACTATATACTACATATATGTAACTGATGAAAAAGACAAACTCCTGGGGGTTTTCTCTCTAAAAGACCTCATTATGGCACCGGCAGAGAGAGCAGCAAGCGAAATAATGAATACCAACTTTATAAAAATCCAGCTTAACGACGACCAAGAGGAAGTAGCATTACTATTTAAAAAATACGATCTACTGGCATTGCCGGTCGTTGATAGTTTGGACAACATTCACGGCATTATAACAGTCGACGATATAGTGGATGTTATCGAACAAGAAGATACAGAAGATTTCCATAAGATGGCAGCAATCGAAACAATACCTGAAGCCTACCTTAAAACACCATTCCATATTGTTGCAAAAAAGAGAATAGGATGGCTGCTCTTATTGTTGATAACGTACTCCATATCTACTCAACTTATAAAACACTACTCATTTGCCTTAGAATCAGTCATAGCCCTGGCATTCTTCATACCTATGCTCTCAGGCTCTGCCGGTAATGCCGGGACTCAATCAGCCACGCTTATTATAAGAGGATTGGCAACCGGAGAGATAAACTTTAAAGATATCTTTAAAATCATGAGACGGGAGATATTTATGGGTCTTACGCTGGGAACAATATTAGGAGCTTTGGGATTCTTAAGAGCATATCTCATGCAGGGCAACCCCTTCTTAGGGCTTACAGTAGGTTACTCTCTGGCTCTTGTTATAACGATTGCAACTTTCATAGGAAGCATCCTGCCTCTAATTCTTCATAAAGCAGGAATAGACCCCGCAATATCCGCAGGACCATTTCTAACCACCATACTAGATATAACATCAATATTGATATACTTTCAAATAGCAAAGGTTCTTTTGAACCTCGTTCAGTAGAAGTCCTTTATCTTAGAAACTATATAATCTATCTCGGCTTCTCCTAAGAAAGGATTTAGAGGAAGAGAAAGCACCTCATGAGACAATCTTTCTGATACCGGAGCAAGGCCTCTAGAGTTAATGGAACTCTTATAGACTCTCTGCAGATGACAGGGTATAGGATAATGTATGATGGATGGAATACCATTTGAAGAGAGATGCTCTATAAGTTTCTCCCGCTCTTTAACTCTAAGAACATATACGTGATAAACATGCTTTAGGCCGTCCTTTTCAAAGGGGGTAATTACCTCAGTAACACCTTTAAGGGCTTCATTGTAGTAATGACCAAGCTCTCTTCTTCTATCGTTCCACTGATCCAAATATTTCAGCTTGATACTCAATACAGCTGCTTGGAGAGTATCTAATCTAGAGTTATAGCCAAGCATAAGATGACTATATTTAGACTCTCTTCCGTAATCACGTAATTTTAAGAGTTTCTCATACAGAATATCGCTCCCTGTAACTGCTATACCGCCATCTCCATAACAGCCGAGATTTTTGGTGGGATAAAAACTGAAGCATCCTAAATCCGAAAGAGATCCAACCTTCCTTAGATCTCCTTTAACAGATATTGCTCCGCCATGAGCCTGAGCAGCATCTTCAACCACTCTGATATTGTTTTCAGAAGCAAAATCTAATATTGCTGACATATTAGCAGGCTGACCGTAGAGATGGACCGGTATAATAGCTTTTGTACGCGGGGTAAGCTTTCTCTTTATATCCTCGATATCTATATTAAAATCAATCTCATCGATATCACAAAATATGGGCTTTGCTCCAGTATAAGAAACCGCCATGGCGGTAGCTATATAAGTAAAGGCGGGGACAATTACCTCATCACCCTCTTTGATGCCCAGAGACAGCAAAGACAGATACAGCGCATCGGTTCCGGAGTTCACACCTACAGCATATTTAACACCGCAGTATGAAGCAAACTGCTCTTCAAACTCTTTAAGTTCACTGCCTAAGATAAAGCTACCTTTTTTTATAATAGACGAGGTAAGGCTCTCCACCTCTCTCCCTAATAAATCATACTCTCTTTCAAAATCAAGAAATTTTATCTTCATATTGTAATCCTAATAATTTAACATGTTTTTTGAATTCATCAAAGAGATAATCTACGCTTATATCATTTAAACATTTATAATCATTGCACTCAGAAACTTTAAACTTATAATAACAAGGCCTGCAACCTAAATCAGCCGTTATCACTCTATGCTTTATATTCGCAGGATAAGGGCCATAAACACTCTCTGGCACTGGACCAAAGATAGATATAGTTGGAACTCCTAAAGCCGCTGCAATATGCAGTGGACCGCCATCATTTGTTATAACCAGATCGACTTGAGAGGTAAGAGCTATAAGCTCAAGTATCTTAGTCTGGCCCATGTAGTTATAAATATTTTTACAATTTTCGGGGGCAGCAAATTTCAGGCTATCGCTCTCATCGCCCATAACTAAAACAGTCGTTTTTTCTCCTGCTATTAAATGACTAAGCCTGGAGTATCTTTCATCCGCCCAACGTTTCTTATAAGCATCTCCGCCCCAGCTAGCTCCACCTCCGGGAATAACCGCTACCAAAAGATTGCCTCCCTTGTTAATACTACTAATTCTACTCTTAGCTCGCTCCATATAGTCAACCGGAACAGAAAGCTTTTTCTCTGGATACTTAGCGCCTATACCTAGGGTAGATAGAAACTGGAGGTGATATTGAACTACATGTTTACTTATAAAACCTTCAAATACAGTATTTTTGTTTAAAAATATACCTCTATTCTTATAATTGTAACCTACTCTTAATTTTATTCCTAAAAACCAAAGGATAAAACCAAACTCTCGAGATAAGGAGAGATCAAAAGCAACATCGTACCTCTCCCTCTTTATCGCTTTAAGAAAACCTCTAAAATCTTTAGCTGCTCTTAACTTTGACCGTGCAAACTTAGCACGCCATTCATCTTTTTCATACACATATACTCTTCCTATATCTTCTTGCGTCTTTAGAATATCAGCTACCCTCCTATTGCAGAGATAATCTATTCTGCTGTTGGGATACTGCTCCTTAAGAGCATAGACCATAGGGAGGCTGAACAAAACATCGCCGATTCCAAAAGGATTCGTTATTAAAATATGCATAAAACAAAGCAAGGTATGGGGTTTTAAGACCCCATACCTTTTATTTATCTATTTCTCAAATTAGCTGCCTTAAATTACAATCCCTGCGCAATTAAATACTCAATAAGATCGATGACTCTTGAAGAATAACCCCATTCATTATCATACCAGCTTAAGATCTTAACAAGATTCTTGTCTATTACCATCGTCATTGCAGCATCAAGTATAGATGAATGACTATCTCCGTTAAAATCTTTAGATACAAGAGGAAGGTCCATATATCTTAAAATACCTTTAAGATCACCTTCAGAAGCCTTCTTTAAAATTTCATTGACAGAATCTTTATCAACATCTTTCTCAACTTCAACCACAAGGTCAACAACCGATACATTAGGAGTAGGAACTCTTATAGCCATACCATCAAGTTTTCCTTTCAACTCCGGAATTACAAGGGCTGTCGCCTTAGCGGCTCCAGTTGTAGTAGGAATCATAGATACTGCTGCTGCACGGGCACGACGCAGATCCTTATGCGGAAAATCAAGTATCTTCTGATCATTAGTATAAGAATGGATTGTTGTCATTAAGCCGTGCTTTATACCAAAAGCCTCATGCAGCACCTTGGCAACAGGAGCAACGCAATTAGTAGTACAGGATGCATTGGATATTATATTATGCTCCTTAGGATTATACTTACTTTCATTCACACCTAAGACAACTGTTATATCCTCACCCTTTGCCGGTGCTGATATAATCACCTTCTTAGCTCCTGCCTTAATATGTTTTGAAGCTCCCTCTCTATCTACGAAAACACCAGTTGATTCAATAACTATATCTACTCCCATATCTGCCCATGGCAGCTCTGCTGGATCTCTATAGCTCAATATCTTAATCTCTTTGCCGTCAACTACCAGAGATCCGTCCTTTGTAGATACACTGTAATCCAGCTCGCCAAAGGTTGAATCATATTTTAAAAGATGGGCAAGCGTCTCAACAGGTACCGGTAGATCATTGATTGCTACAACCTCAAACTCACTGGATTTAAGTCCAGCCCTAAAGACAAGTCTTCCTATTCTTCCAAAACCATTAATAGCTACTTTAACTGCCATCCTGCACCTCCTTAAAGATTATTATTTTATAGTCGATTTGAGAAAGAATTCTAACAACAAAGAGACCTTTTTGCAAGCACTAATATTTGTCATGTTATAGAAAATACTAACACTTTTGGTAGATTATCTTAAATGCCTGCCTATATATCTCTTTGCTTCTGTAACAGCTGAGCAAATAGCTAAAGCTGAAGTCTTAGGGTTACTGCTAGAGGGATAATTCCTGCATTCAATCTTTAGCCTAGATATCTTCGATTCAACTTCGATTATATGGGTTATAGTATCATTATCACTAGAGATATAGATGTTAACCTCTATATCATCTAAGCCAGAAAGGAGCAGGAGTGTAGCAGAGACATTTATACTTTTAGGAAAACCCTCTGTTGCCTCCGAAACGCTGCCTTTAAAAACAGATTGCCCAGATAAATTGTCTAAATCAATATTATTGCTGATGATATAAGGCGACCCTTTAAGAGCCTTAATAGGTTTATAGCTAGAGAGCCTAATCTTATCTATGCCTTCATCTTTTATTGCCTCTATTGCGTCTAAACCTGCAACAGCTCCATGAGGTATTACAACATCTACACCTCTATCTCTTGCTTGAGAAAGCAGCTCTTTAACCCTAAGAAGCCCTCCTGTACTCATGACCAAAATATCTTTTCTATATTTAACAATTAAAGGCATTAGATCTTTAACACAAGAACCTGAAGCTGTCTCTATTATAAAATCAGAATTGCAGACAACCTCTTCTATGCTATCTAAACTCTTAATCCAATCATACTTATTTAAAATTAAATCAACACTGCTTTTCTCAACATCGTAGATATAGACCTGATCTAAAGACAGGCTATAATCAGATATGGCCTGCTCTACAACAGAGCTCCCTATTGTACCTAGACCTACAATTCCAACTTTCATAATTAAAAGACTATATTATCTATTAATCTTATTTTGTCAATCCATATCGCAACAGCTAAAATAGATTGTTTTTTGACTTGGCTCAAAGATTTTAGCGATTTACTATCTACAATATCCACATAATCTATTCTAACATTCGGTATCTCTTTAATCTTCTTCTTAAGCATAGCTTTTATCTTAGCTGCATCTCTTTGCCCATTCTTAAAAAGATCTTTCGCCTCCTTTAAACCTTTATATATAGCGGCTGCATTCTCTCTTGCAGTTTTACTCAAATATCTATTCCTAGAACTCATAGCCAGCCCACTCTCTTCCCTTAACAGCGGTAAGACTCTGATTTTAAAAGGCATATTTAAATCTTTTATCATACGCCTGATAATGATAGCCTGCTGGTAATCTTTTTGGCCAAAATAAACAAAATCTGGCTGCACTATATTGAAGAGTTTAGTACATACCGTAGCAACACCCCTAAAATGATTAGGTCTGCTCTTTCCGCAGAGAAGAGACGATAATCCATTAACTTCAACATAGCTTGAATATTCTTGAGGATAAATCTGACCGCTGGAAGGATAGAAAACAATATCCACGTTCTCATTTCTGGCAATACTGCAATCTCTTTTAAAATCCCTTGGATATCTCCTACAATCTTCTCCGGGTGAAAATTGAACAGGGTTCACAAAGATGCTTAGCACAACTACATTGCTCTCTTTTCTTGCCGCCCTTATCAAGCTGATATGACCTTGATGGAGATAGCCCATAGTAGGAACAAAACCTATGCTCTTCCCTTCTAGCTTTAATCTTAGACTGTTATCCTGCAATGATTTTACAGCCTTAAATATCTTCATCCCAACAAAGATTATCTCCATTAAAAACAGCTATCTTTTTCATATTAATATCTTTTTTAATATCTTCAAGTCTTGATTTTAAATTTTCACCATTTAGAGGATCTTTGACAGTTGAAGTTAACTCAAGGAGTGGAAGAAGCTGAAAGACTCTATTCTTCAACCCCGGATGGGGTATTTTTAAGTCCTCTTCATCAATAATATCTGAATCGTAAAGCAGGATATCTAAGTCTAAAGTTCTAGGCCCCCATCTTACCCCATCACCTTTTCTGCCAAAATCTATCTCTATGTTTTTAAGTAACTCTAGAAGCTCATAAGGTGAGGCAACCACCTCTATTTCAACAACAGCATTTAGAAAATAACTCTGTTCTTTATATCCCCATGGTTCTGATTCAAATAACGAAGATACAGCTTTTAACTCAAAAAGGTCCTTCAATTTAGCTAAAGATAGCTCTAAAATCTTTTTTCTATCACCCAGATTTGAGCCCAAAGAGATAAAAGCTCTACTCACAATAATTTAGCAATCCTCTCAGCAGCCTCTTTAATGCGGCTCTTATCATTAACTAAGGAGAACCTTAAATAACCTTCTCCAGAAGGTCCGAATCCAGAGCCAGGGGTAGCAATAATAAAGCATTCCTTGAGCAATAACTTAGAGAAATCGGCAGAGCTCATTTTAGAAGGAATTTTCGCCCAAACATAAAAAGTAGCTTCTGGAACTTTGATATTCCAACCGGATTCAGATAAAGTTTGAATAAAGATATCTCTTCTCTCTCTATATATGCTTCTAAGCTCTACGATATGAGTATCATATATCTTAAGCGCCTCTATGGCTGCATACTGCACAGGGTTAAATACTCCGGAATCTATGTTAGATTTTACTTTTCTTAAACACTCAATGAGGCTCTTATTTCCACATGCCCAACCAACACGCCATCCAGTCATATTGTAGGTCTTAGAAAAAGAGTGAAACTCGATAGCAACCTCAGATGCACCTTCAACTTCTAAGATACTGCAAGCTTCAGAAGAATCGTAAGTCAATTCAGAATAAGCAGCATCATAGAGCACGATAAACTCAAATTCTCGGGCCAGATCAACTATTCTCTTAAGATCTTCTTTTTTAATAATTTCTGCAGTGGGATTATTAGGATAATTCAAATAGAGCAGTTTAGTTTTTTTTAAAACATCCCTGCTCAAACCTTCAAGATCTGGTATAAAATTATTCTCCTCTTTAAGCGGAAGGTATTGTATTTGAGCACCTGCAAATATCGCTCCGCTACGGTAGGGAGGATAGAGCGGTTCCGGTATTAACACTAAATCGCCGGGATTAATAACAGAGAGCGGAAAATGGGCAATCCCTTCTTTAGATCCTATCAAAGGCAGAATCTCGCTTTCAGGATCTATCTGAACATTAAACCTCTTTAAAAACCATCTGGAGACCTCTGCTCTGAAGATGCTTAATCCCAAATCCAAAGGATACTGATGATTAACCTGGTCTTTGAGTTTCTCTTTTAAGACTTCCCTTACCTCCTGAGGTGTAGGAAGATCTGGATCTCCAATACCTAGGTCTATAAGATCTCTACCTTCGCTCTTTAATCTCTTTTTGATCTTATCTATCTCAACAAAAAGATAAGGCGGCAGCTCTTTAAGTCGCTGGGCAATCTCATGTTTAACCATACCTTAAGCCTCCTTTCTTATAGCTTCCAAAATATCGCGCTTTACTGCCTGAAATTTTTCTTTACTGGAGATAAAACAACCATCCCATCTATCCCTAATCCAATTAATCCAAAAAGCATTCTTCAATATATATATCCCTAGAAGGGTCTTATCACTCTTATCTTTAAGTCTTACATAACCCAAAGATGTATCTAGGGTAGTATCACTTCTTATAGACTGCAGTTCAATAAAAAAATTCTTAAGCATACTCTTTAAAAATTCATTCTCTATATAATCAAGATGATCGTTTACCGATTTTGTTCTTAAAGAGATGACCCATTTTTTGTGATTTATAAAAGAGAACGGTCTGAAATAAATCTTCTTTGTACCCAAATTTTCGTTAATCTGATATTCATAAATATCAATAAAAGTAGGATTAAGATAATGGGCTCTCTTTACAAATTTTTCTGAATAGGAAGGCGCAAGTATGATAATCCTGGGAGCAAGAGTAGGATCTGTATTGTAAGATTTATATCTCTCTTGAAGACTCTTTATATTCGTAAGCGCCCAATCAAAATGATCGATAGACTTAAATATTAGGCCGTCAACATCCCCTTCCCCGACTTCAATAATGACAAATCTTCCAATCATATCCACCGCCATGATATCTATCTTACCCACAGGCGTAGAGATATCCCTATCTAAACCAAACATCCCCCTCTCTAGGCTGCTGAGCCCTTCAAAGAGAAGCTCTGCTATCCCGGAGATATTATTTAATCTATCTTCTTCAGCAGCGTTGTTTTTTTTAGAACTACTTACTCCGTTATTTTTAAGGTGAGTAAAGACCATTCTTCCTCCGGCTTCTTAGGACAGCACTTGAGAAACTCTTTAAATATACCATCTGCAACTCTCTCTTCCTTATCTTTTAAGCAATTCTTAAGGTGCCCTAAAAACTCATCGGTTATACCGCCGTTGCTAGAGAGCATCTTTGCAATACCACCGCTATATCCAATAAGCATGGCATTGTCTTTTATGATCACCTCTTCCTCCTTAAAAGGAACATCCCTGGCTATTCCTAGAGGAGTAGGCTCTTCTGCAGCAAGAATATTTACAACTCCATCTCCATTAACAAATATTAAAGGATCATGCCCAGCATTAACATACCTTAAACTGCTCTTCTTTGCATCATATAGAACATATGCCAATGTTACATACTTAGCCTGCTCTGCATATCTAAACACAGTGTTATTTAAAACCTGTACGACCTTGCTTGGCTCTTTATAGATAGAAGCAAAATCTCTCCAACTATGCACTATCTCCATAATATACTCCACCCGCTCTATTCCGCTGCCCGGAACCCAGCCTATAACAACTCCTAATTCACCTTTAGAAAATTCCAAAAATTGATAAAAATCCCCCCCGACAGAATCCATCTTATAGCGATTGACACTAACTAAAGCACCGTTAGAGCTTAGGACTGCATTGGGCAAAACCTCTCTCTCTTTAAGAAGCCGTGCCAACTGAGTATCTTTCCTCTCTTTTTTGTAAACCTTACTATCATACTCCTTTTCAAAAACAACAACTGCAAGAGCCAGCAACGCAAATATAGAGACTGGCATCAGTTCAATATAATTCCTACTAATAGTAAAATAAAATCTATGGAACGCAATCCAAGCAAAAAATATTAATGAAAAGACGATGAAAAGACGATTAAACTTAAGCGATTTCAGCATGATATAGATAATAGAAAATATGAATATTCCGATATATATTGTAAACTCTACAGGAAAAACAGAGAAGACTTTACGGTTCAGCAGGGTATATAACAATGAATACGACTCTGACAAAGAGCCCCCTTCTTTACTTAATAGTACTATGTTATCACTAAGATCGGTTATATAACTATCACGGTAACCCTCTTTTTTCAGCATACCGAAAAGGGCAATATTAGATGCAGGAAGAACTTTAATATTCTCTTGGAGAAGAAAATAAAACTTCTCTCTCTTACTCAACGCTGCTCTCTCAGCATCCCCCCCAAGAGTAAAGCCTACGCTAGGCATATCTTTGTAGTTGGCAAACGAATAGAGCAGCCCTCTCTCCTTGCCATATACCATATGGGTCTTGAATCCCACTTTTAAATCTTTGATATTCTCTGCAAACGGAACAATGACCTTATCATTCTGTAAAAATTTATTAAACCCTTTTATATCTTTAGCGCTCTCAATGAAATCAGGGCTCAAGACTAACTTATCAGGCTTAAAATCCAAAATATAAGTAATAAGATAGTCCAGCCAATCACCACCCCAAGGCCAAAGCTCCTGTTCTCTAAAGCTCTCCTCAGCTATAGTGACTACCACAATCTGCCTGGCAGAGATATCTTCATCTTTCAGAAACTTTGAAAGAACCGGCTTCTCAAATCTCCAAAAAAAACCTGAAAGTGATAGGATAACACCTGCTAGAATAGCAGATACTACAAGGTATATTTTTAATTTTTTCATTACCCGCCCAGCTTAGCAGATAGCACATCCTGCATAGTGTAGAGCCCCGCTTTTTTATCCTTGATATATTTAACCCCCAGAATTGCCCCTCTAGCAAATATATCGCGTGAAATAGCAGAATGACTTAACTCTATGACTTCATTATTGCCCGCAAATATGATCTTATGTTCTCCAACTATTTCGCCTAAGCGGAGAGCATGCATAGTAAGATCGTTCTTCTTCCGCTGAGCACTAGACCCTTCTCTGCCATAAGTAAGTACTAAATCTCTTCTAACACTTTTTATCAGTTCAGCAATTCTCTTTGCAGTACCGGACGGTGCATCTTTCTTCTTATTATGATGTGCCTCAACAACCTCTATATCATAATCCTCGCCCAATAATTCAGTCAACTGCGGTATAATCTTAAACAGCACATTAATACCTATACTCATGTTAGGCGAAATCAAAACTGCAGCTCTCTCTGAAAGGTTCTCTAACTCTTTAAGCTGTTCCGCATTAAAACCGGTAGTTCCGATTACCATACCTTTGCCAAATTCAGAGACTACTCTCAAATGTCTCAAAGTAGCATCAGGAGTGCTGAACTCTATGACCAAATCTGCATTCTTTATATGTTCTCTTATATCCTCAACTATTAAAATGCCTCTCTTTTCGCCTAAGATAGTACTCCCCAGATCATCTTTAAGCCCGGGAAAAGCAGACTGCTCAACCCCTACAATAAGCTCTAACTCAGAATCCAGAAGAACAAGCCTAGATATCATTTTACCCATCCTTCCTAGGCAGCCCGAGACTATCAATTTTGTATTCATTATATCAGCCCGTACTTTTTTATTATTGATCTTATCTTCACTCTATTCACAGGTAATAATTTTACCAAAGGAAGCCTTAGTTCATCCGATATAATACCTATCATACCCATAGCTGCTTTAACAGGGGCAGGATTGGTCTCTAAGAATAGCGCCTTGACCAACGGATATAAATCTATATGCAGTTTTCTTGCAGCTGCTAGATCTCCGTTCTCAAATTTCCTGACTACATCCTCAACCTCTCTAGGCATAATATTGGCCAAAACAGATATAACACCAGCTCCTCCAATAGACAAAATCGGAAGCGTTAGGGCATCATCTCCTGATATCAGAAGAAAATCTTTAGGGCATAGACTCTTGATAGCCAGCATCTGATCCAAGCTGCCAGTTGCTTCCTTTACTCCGACTATATTCTTATATCGCCTTCCAAGGCGCGCTATAGTCTCAGGGGCCATATTAACACCTGTACGTGATGGGATATTATAGAGTATTAGCGGTATTCTTACCTCTTCTGCTATAGCTTTAAAATGCTGATAAAGACCTTCTTGAGTAGGCTTGTTGTAATAAGGACATATAAGTAAAGACCCGCTAGCTCCTCTCTTCTGAGCAAATTTAGTATACCTGATAGCCTCTTCTGTAGAGTTAGAACCCGTCCCAGCAATGACTGGGATACGCCCAGCAGCCTCCTCTATAACGGTCTCTACGACTCTCTCATGCTCTCTCTCAGTCAGAGTTGCAGACTCTCCCGTAGTTCCGCATGGAACAAGAGCCGAAGTACCGTTCTTAATATGGTATCTTACAAGCTTCTTTAATCCTATTTTATCCACCTTACCATCTTTAAAAGGCGTAACAAGTGCCACCATAGAACCTCTAAACATGTGCCCTACCTCCTATTTAATTTTAAATTTTGATTCAAAGAGAAGCTCCGCTCTACCTTCAAGGTAGACATCGCTAAATATTCCCTTTTGATAAGAATATGAGATCTTCAATCTTTTACCGCTTAAAGGAAGAACTATTAAATCCTTAGAGCTATAACCTTTCTTCAATCCATATATCAAAGCAGAGGCTACACAGCCAGTTCCGCAAGCCAAAGTCTCAACCTCCACCCCTCTCTCGTAAGTTCTAACAGCAAGATATCCTCTCTCCCAACGCATAAAATCTACATTGGTTCCCCGAGGCTTAAAAAGAGAGTGGTGCCTTATCTTTGAACCTATATTAAAGACATCATAATCGCAAAGAGCACCTACCTCAACAACAAAATGAGGAACTCCGGTATCCAGATAATCGCCCTCTATAGTCTTCCTGTCTATCTTTACTTTTAAGTTCGGCCTATATTCAAAAGAGGCCATCATCTTAATTCTGATAAAATCATCTTTTTTGACCTCTCCTTTTATAATGCCAGCCTTAGTCTCAATGCAAGAATTTCTAGTTATTAGCTTCTTGCTGTAAGCCCAGAGAATAAAAGACCTCATTCCATTACCGCACATCTCAGCTTCAGTTCCATCGGAATTAAATATTCTCATTTTAAGGTCTGCTCTCTTTGAGCTTTCTGCAACCAGAAGCCCATCTGCGCCAACCCCGTACTTTCGAATACATAGCTTAACGGCTATGTTTCTTAATTCAGATTTAGAAAAAGTTCTGTTTTTGATTATGACAAAGTCATTTCCGCTGGCAACGGCCTTATGAAAAGAGATGATCTTCATTTTAAAAATCCCGGCATGCTCTCTCCTCTTATCAAATCCTTATAACCTTCAGGATCTTTAATAAGATAAGAGCTGCTGTCTTTGACCATGACCTCACCGCATCTGGGATGACTATTGTAGTTTGATGCCATTGTAAACCCATAAGCCCCTGCGCTAAATAAAACTATCTTGTCTTTACTCTTCAATTTAGGAAAGCTCCTAGATAAAGCTAGGAAATCTGAGCTCTCACAAATTGGACCTACAACATCGTATAGCTCTTTTCTCCCAGCCCTCTTTTCAGCCAATCCTGCCTCATGATAAGCAGAGTATAGAGCCGGTCTTATTAAAAGATTCATACCTCCATCAACTATAGCAAATTTTTTATCTATACCATCCTTAATATATTGGACCGTAGTAACCAATATTCCAGAATTACCAGCAATAAATCTGCCCGGTTCCAGAATAAGCTTAAGTCCGGCTTTTTTTATCAAACCTTTTATCTCAGATGCATATTTTTGAGCAGTCAAAGCTTTTTCATCTTTATAAATAATTCCTAAGCCACCACCGATATTTAAATATTGAAAATCGCAATATTTCTCAGACTTTAGCTTTAAAGCAACCTTTATAGCTTTTAAAAACGGCTCATTATAAATAATTTGAGATCCAATATGTAAATGTAGTCCTGAGATCAATAGATTCTTATAATTATTTCTATTTTGTAGAATATTTTTTATAACACCATAAGAGAGTCCGAACTTTGTCTCTTTCTTGCCTGTTGTAATGAACTTATGCGTCTTAGGGTCTACGTCGGGATTCAATCTTAGACAGACACCCTGCTTCTTACCCAGGCTCTTGGCAGCTTTATTGATTCTTTCAAGCTCAGAGATAGACTCAACATTGAAAAATTTTATACCTTTTTTGATTGCATAGATTATCTCGTCCTCTCTTTTACCAACCCCGGCATAGACAACTTTAGATGCAGAAGAGCCAGCCTTAAGAGCTCGAAAAAGCTCTCCGCCAGAAACAACATCCATGCCTGCGCCAGCTTTAGATAGCAACCTTAAAACAGCTAGATTAGAATTTGATTTAACACTAAAACATATAAGCGGAGACAGCTCTTTAAACGCACTTTTAAGTTTTAAAAAGTGGTCCAGAAAAGTATTAGCGCTATAGATGTAGAGCGGAGTCCCAAACTTCTCTAGAAGAGAAGAGACCTTAATATCCTCTGCATAAAGGTAATTACCCCGATATTTAAATCTATGCATAATTTATAGATCGGAAGACTCTAGCAGAATCTCCCACTCCTTTAACCTCTTTAAAAGATACCTCGGGTTAGTAGAACAGTTGGTCTCTTTTCTCTTTAGAGACTTATTGACATTAAAAAAATTATCTATCTTTACATCCTGGCCTAATATTTTAGCTACTTCCTCTCTCTCTAAGTCAGCTATATTACTTTTGCTTTCTTCCGCCTTCTTCAAAAGGCTACCTACCCTCTGATGAGCCTCTTTATGAGAGAGGCCACATTTAATAAGTTCGTCCGAAATATCTGTCAAATAAAACTTCTCGTCTTTTAACAGCTCTAAAGCCCTCTCTTTATCTAAATATGTATTCAAGATAACTATGTCAATAGCATCTAAAACAGCTGTGGTCGTAAGATATGATGATAAAAGCGCCTTTTTATCTAGCTGTAAATCGCGATTATAGGATGTTGGAAGACCTTTTAATATACCAGCCATAGAGACATAAGCTGCTAAAGCTTCAGAGGAGTAAGACCTTATCAGCTCTACCGGATCAGGGTTTTTCTTCTGCGGCATCAAGCTTGAGCCAGTAGTGACCTTATCCGAAAAATATACTATCCCATATCCTGGGCTATTGTATATTATCAGATCTTCTGCAAGCCTGCTCAAATGCAGGAGAAGGGTGAGATTAGCATTAAGATACTCCAAGATAAAGTCTCTATCTGAAACCATATCGATGCTGTTCTTACCTACATTTTTAAATCCAAGCTCTTTTCTTAGCTTATCTCTATTTAATTTAAAATTGCTGCCAGCAAGAGCACCGCTGCCCAAAGGCAATAGACTTACACCATCAAGGCAATTAATCAACCTTTTCTTATCTCTTTGAAGCTGCTCCACAAAAGATAGCAACCAATGTCCAAACAATACTGGCTGAGCATATTGAAGATGAGTAAACCCCGGAATAGCTGAGCCGCTATACTTCCTTATTTTCTTTAGAAAACTCTTTTGTAGTTTAGTAATAAGTTCAATCTCTTCATGTATAGCATCGAGTGAAAACATCCTCATGACAGTAACAACCTGTTCATTCCTGCTTTTACCAGCATGAATCTTATCTACTAGAGAAGAGACCTTTCCCCTCAACAAAGAATAAAAGAAAGAGTGTATATCCTCTTCTTTAAAATCTATCTCTATCTTTCCATCAGAATACTCTTTTAAGAGCTCTTTTATAGCCTTCTTGATAGAGCCCTTCTCTTTTTGAGTTATCACTTTAAGACTCTGTAGTTCATCTACCCAGGCAATATTAGAATAAGCCTCATATTCGAATAAAAACCAATCATAATCAATGCTCTTAGTAAAATCTAGAATAACAGGATCTAGGCCTTCTTTAAATCTTCCGCCCCATAATTTCTCTTTCATATCATTACCTCATGTAGGATTGAGACCATATTTTTATAAAACCCTCAGCTGCCTTGTGTTCAAATTTATCTTTATCGGTATACGTAGCCATACTATAGCTGTATTTTGAATTCTTAGACTCTCTCCCTGTAACTTTAATATTACCCTTATACAACTTTAACTTTATCTTTCCATTGACGGAGTTTTGCGTAAAATCAACAAAGCTATCTAGAGCCTCTCTCAAAGGTGTAAACCAGAGGCCATAATAGATCAACTCTGCATATTTACTAGAGATAGAGCTCTTAAAATGGGAGAGCTCTCTATCTAGAACCAGAGATTCCAGCTCTCTGTGAGCAAAGTATAACACCGTAGCAGCGGGAGACTCATATACCTCTCTGCTTTTTATTCCAACTAATCTATTCTCTACCATATCCACTCTACCTATGCCATGCCTGCCGGCTATCTTATTAAGTGCACCGACTATCTCAACCGCAGACAGCTTCTTAGAGTTTAAGCCTACAGGTCTTCCTTTTTTAAACTCAATCTCTATATGCTCTGCCTTACCGGGAGTCTTATCCAGAGAATTTGTAAGCATAAATATATCCTCCGGAGCTTCCTTATCTATCTCTTCAAGCACCCCACACTCAATACTTAAGCCCCAGAGGTTTCTATCAATGCTATAAGTGGATTCTTTAATCTCTATCGGAATTCTCTTTAGCTTTGCATATTCAATCTCATCTTCTCTGCTCTTAAGCTCCCAAATTCTTAAGGGAGCGACTATCTCAATTTTTGGAGCCAAAACCTTTACGGCAACTTCAAACCTAACCTGATCATTACCCTTCCCGGTACAACCATGGGCTATAGCCTGAGCCTTCTCTTGTTTTGCAATATCCACAAGATGCTCAGCAATAAGCGGCCTGGATAGAGCAGTAGCCAGATAATATCTATTTTCATATAAGGCCTCAGCCTTAAGAGCACTAAAGGCATAGTTTTCGATAAACTCTTTTTTTAAATCCCTGAATATAACCTTTTTAGCTCCTGCCTTCTTGGCTCTCCTAAGGACAGAATCAAAATTTTTCTTTCCCTGACCAACATCAGCACTAAAGGTAATTACTTCATATCCTTTATCTATCAACCAAGGAATAGCAACAGATGTATCAAGACCCCCTGAATATGCCAGAACTATTTTTTTAGCCACAATATCCTCCAATTATTTAGAACAACATAATACCTGAAAAACAACCCTTTTTCTATTCCAAAAACAATATTTTTCCCATGCTATAATCATACTACCATATATAATATTAAAATGCTCAGCTGTATTCCCAAAATCAAAGAACATAAGTACAAATTATTTCTCTTAGTGATTATACTCTTCCATCTATGCACAAACATTATATGGATTAATGCTAACACCTACCTTGAGATGATAGAAGAGATAGGGCATATCGGAGAGATTACTAACATCTATAGTTATCTTAAAATATAATAAAGAGGTATAAGTGTTAAATAGCACAGGAGTGGGTATACATTATTGACGTTAAATAGCTCAGTCATAAACTCAGGTAATAGATTTTTAGACTGCTCAAAAAGATACAAGCTGTGTGAAAAGTAGAGCCCGTAGCGTCCTACCGGAGGGATATCATCTATTGTGAGAATAATAAAGTTATTCAGTAGGTGAAACGTAACTATGAGAAAGAGGATTAAAAAAACTGTTTTCCCGGACATTAAAGAAAATTCACATTTTAGATAAAATCTTAATCAAAATAGCCTTATGCATATGGAGTCTGTTTTCAGCTTGATCAAATACTATGGAGTTTTCAGAGTCAATGACATCATCTGTTATCTCCTCCCCTCTATGCGCAGGCAAGCAATGCATCACGCAGCACTTCTTTCCTGAGTTTTTAAGTAAATCCTTATTGATTTGATAGGATTCAAAAACCTTTTTTCTATCTAACTGCTCTTCTTCCCAGCCCATAGAAGTCCAAGCATCTGTGTATATAAAATCTGCATCTCTCACAGCATCTTGAGGTGAATTAAGTATCTCCACCCTTAAATTATCTTTATTTAACTCTTCCAATTCAACTCTGTAGTCTTTCTTCTTAGGCTCATAACCGAGAGGTGTTGCAATAGACAGTTTGAACTTCAAAGCTGCCGCTGCCTGTATAAGTGAATTACACACATTATTACCGTCACCGATGAAAGCAATTTTAAAATTATCCAGACTTCCGACTCTTTCAGTTATAGTCAGAAGATCGCTTAAAATTTGACAAGGGTGTTCTGTATCAGTTAGAGCATTAACGACAGGTACTGAAGAAAACTGTGCAAACCTTAAAAGATCTTTTTGTTTAAAAGTTCTTATAATAGAACAATGGACATACCTTGAAAGCACCTCCGCCATGTCTTTGAGAGATTCGCGCTTACCGAACCCGACTGAACTATCTCCTAAATATGAATAACTGCCCCCTAGTTCTGCTATGGCAACTTCAAAGCTAACCTTTGTTCTCAGAGAAGGCTTATCAAATAAAAGAACGGCGCTCTTACCTCTAAGTATATTCTCCTGCCTTCTATTCTTTTTAAGAGTTTTTGCAATACTGATAAACTCTATTATATCTTCCTTGTTTAAATCATTGATGCTTAAAAGATGGTTCATTGCTGCACTCCTTCTAACGCTTCATCTAATATTGCAATAGCCTTATCTATCTCCTTTTTACTGATATTCAGAGCCGGCAAAAACCTTAGGATATTACCCTGGGTTAAATTAATCAAGAGCCTATTGGCAAGGCAGCCCTCAAAAATCTCCTTGCCTTTATCTTTAACCTCCATAGCTACCATAAAACCTAAACCTCTAACATTATCTATTAAATCATATTTCTCCTTTAAATCTAGCAGTCTATCTTTAAAGTATTTACTTATATTGTTTACATTATTAAGCAGTTTTTTGCTCATTATAGTATCTATAACGGCTAGAGCCGCTTTACACACGATAGGACTTCCGCCAAAAGTAGAAGCATGCATTCCAGGCTTAATACAATCAGCAACCTTATCTTTGGCAAAAACAACACCCATAGGAACTCCCCCGCCAATACCTTTTGCTAAAGTAACTATATCAGGCTCAATGTCAAAATTCTGATATGCAAACCATTTTCCGGTTCTGCCCATTCCTGTCTGAACCTCATCAGCAATAAATAGTACATCCCGCTCATTGCAAAACTTTTTTATTCTCTGAATATAGTCGTAATCGGCAACATTTACACCGCCTTCACCTTGAACTAGCTCTAACATAATCGCTACGGTCTCATCGTCGACACTGCTTTTGAGAACCTCAAAATCATTAAAAGGAACATGAGTAAAACCTGTAAGCATAGGCTCAAAGCCTTTTTTATATTTTCCCTGCCCTGTAGCAGAGAGAGTGGCCAAAGTTCTGCCATGAAAAGAGCCGTTCATCGTAATGATCTTATACCTCTTACCTGATCCATATAGTCTAGCTAGCTTAAAAGCTCCTTCATTAGCTTCTGCTCCTGAATTGCAGAAAAAAACCTTGGCATCAATCTGCGCTATCTTAACTATCTTTTGAGCAAGTTTAGCTTGAAGATGATTGTAATAATTGTTGGATATATGCATTATCTTCCCAGCTTGATTTCTAACATGAGATACAACCTTGGAAGGAGAATGCCCCAAAATAGAGACACCCCAGCCTGGGAATAAATCTAAATACTCGTTCTGCTCTAAATCCCATACCCGAGACCCTCTTCCCTTTACAAGAGAGATGGGAAGATGAGTATATGTGTTCATGATATACTTAGAATATAATCGTTCAACATCTTTATTCTTCATAAAAACCTCTCTTTCTTAAGAGATTTATTATACGTAAGATATACTAAAATGGCAAACCATAACTTAAACAGTGTAGAGATAAGCAGATATTAATACTTATCTTTAATCAGCATCCAGAAAGAATGCTGATAGGATATGAGCGAATATTTATTATCTTGCTGAGGAATCTTTAATATTCCAACAATCTTCCACTTGAAAAGTTTTCTTTTGCTCTGAATATTCTTATAGACATACATTTGAGGTTTAAAGCTGTACTCATATACAGGCTCTCTATCTTCGTGGCTTAAAAGCACATTGTAAGAACTACTCCTGCGAGAATAGACCCAGACTCCATCTTCAGATACTTTCTCTGTAACTCTGACCTTCCTATTGTCGGTCTTAGGCTGAGTCTGTTTTGCAAATGTTATACTATGCATTTTCTAACTCTCCTCCATCTCTGATATGTAACCATGAGACCAGCAGCTTCTGCGTACAGCCTCAAGATGCTGCGGAGAACCAGGTATAAACACTTTTTCCTTTAATCCTTTACCAGCTCTGTCAGGAATACTCACACGATAAGGACTAAAGAGAATATCCATAAGATCTCCATCTTTTTTACCTTTAAAAGACATCTCTTTCTCTTTTATCTCCAGCGTACCGCTGAAACCTCCCTTAGTATATATTACGACTACATCGTCCTTCCCCAGTCTCTCTTTCTGAATCTTGTAAAATTTTACTTTCATCTTATACCTCCTTAGTTTACACCTTGTATTAAACAAATTTCATGCCAAGAAGAAGATATAAAAACAAATATCTCTAACTAATTGAAACAAAAGAGGAAACAGAAAATACCTATTGTATGATATTAAAAAAAAGGGGATAATTAACAAAAAAATGCAACTTTTGTTAAAATAATAAAAAGAGTGAAGAAATCAGAGAATCTCTCTTCGCCCTTTAAAAGCTTCCTGCAGCGTATTCCTATCTATGAATTCCAAATCTGCTCCAACCGGTAAGCCCATGCCGATACGTGAAACTTTCCTACCTAAAGGCTTAAGCAGTTTCATGATGTAATGGGCTGTGGATTCACCTTCTGCATCAGCATCGGTCGATATAATAATCTCTTTTATAGCAAAGTTGGACTTAACATAACAGAAAAGTTCATTCAGTTTTATATCTTCAATTCCTACGCCGTCCAAAGGCGAAAGCGCACCCAGAAGAACAAAGTATTTACCCTTAAAACACCCTGCCTTCTCAATAGACATCAAATCTTTTGGCTCCTCAACAACGCAAAGAAGAGAACTGTCTCTGCTTCCATTCTTGCAGATATCACAGAGATTATCCTCAGTAAGGTTATTACACTGCTTGCAGTTAGACACCCTCTCCTTAAGATACTTCATAGAATCCACTAAGTCATCTACTTCGTTAGACTTCATATCTAATACATGAAAAGCATAGCGCTCTGCAGTCTTTCTACCCACGCCGGGAAATTTAACAAATTTTTCGATTAAGCTATTAAGCAGTTCAAACTTCATTATTCCTGGGTATCACTTTAAGGACTTTGGCATTAAATAATTTGGAGATCTTTTTTATATTTGGATTTTTTAATATCTCCTGAATTTTCTTTTTATTATCAACAACAACTACCTTATTATAAAGATATTTCAATCTGATCTTTCTACCCGACTTTAAAGAGATTGAATCTTCAATAATTCTCCTGTTCTCATCTATTAGTTCACACTGGAAATCAGAATCAATTTTAACCTCAACAATAATATTGTCAGATTCAAAAGATTTAACCTCAGAACCTTCTAAGTAGGAAGCGAGGTAGAGCTTTGTATCTTTTAAGCCTTTAATTACATCTCGCCAGATCTCTTCAATCTTCTGAAAACTTAATGCTTCACTATTATTTTTCGATTCAGAATCATTTTTTTTAAAACTGCTATCATCCTGAGAGAGCGATGCTTCAATTACTTTTTTTTTAACCGGGATATTTAACTGCAGTTTGGGTTTAACCGGAGGCAATGTTTGCTCTTTGACACTCCGCCTCTCTTTTAAATCATTATCTAAAATCTGATTAAAAACTATTTGATATTTAGATCTACTGCATATCTTTAAAAGACCTACTTCGACCAAGACTCTTGGAGATGAAACAATCTTTGCTCTATTTTGAAGCTCACTGAGCAACTCTAATATAAAAATTAATTCCTCTTTACTTAGCTGCTCAGATTGCTCTTTGGCTTTATCTAAATCTACAGCTATAGCTCCAACCGTAAAATCAGTAGAGCCTAGGATTTTGCAATGGAGTATAGCTCTAAAATAAGAGAGCAGGCTTTCGATTATAGTGGGGATCTCTCTACCTTCAGAGAGCAACCTATCTAATATTGTAAAGCTATCACTGACATCGGATCTTATTAAACTCTGTATAAAATCATACAATATAGCCGTTTCAATGACTCCCAAAAAATCTTTGACCATCTCTATTTTAAGCTTCTGCCCTTTTGCAACACATATAAGCTGATCTAATAAAGATTCCCCGTCTCGCAAGCTACCTCCGGCAGATCCTGCTATCACAAGAACAGCTTCGGGCTCAAATCCTATCTTCTCTTGAGTCAATATATCAATAAGTTTATCTTTTATTGCAGTTACAGAGAACGGTTTAAAATCAAATCTCTGGCAACGCGAAATGATAGTAACTGGAACCTTATTAGGCTGGGTCGTTGCAAAGATAAACTTAACATGCTCTGGTGGCTCTTCTAATGTCTTAAGAAGAGCATTGAAAGCAGCCTCTGTCAACATATGGACCTCATCTATTATATATATTTTAAATTTAGATTGAGCCGGCTTTAATTTAACATTTTCACGCAGATCACGAACCTGGTCTATCCCCCTGTTGGAAGCCCCGTCAATCTCTAAAACATCAAGGCTGCTCCCTTCTTTTATCTGAAGACAATTGCCGCATTTAAGACAAGGGTTTGGAAGGAGAGATTCTTTGCAGTTTAATGCTTTTGCCAAAACACGGGCTGTCGTAGTCTTACCTACCCCTCGAGGACCTGCAAAAAGATAGGCATGAGAAACTCTATCAAGCTTAATTGCATTCTTTAATATTTCAACAATATGGTCTTGAGCAGCTATATCATCGAAATTCTGAGGACGCCACTTTCTTGCTAAGGCTAAATAACTCAAAGTATCTCCCTCTCTATATAAAAACTTTTTGCAAATTTATTACTAATATGGCGGAGAGGCCGGGATTTGAACCCGGGGACCCTTTTTACAGGGTCAACCGCTTAGCAGGCGGCTGCTTTCGGCCGCTCAGCCACCTCTCCGTCTATTTTAAATTGTAACTCTTTTTTCTTTAAAGAACTTCTGAACCAAAAAAGCGCAATCTTCTTTAAAAAGACCGCTCTCTACTTTTACCTTATGATGCGTATCTTTATATTTTGTAATATCCAACAGGGAACCAAAAGCTCCTTGCCTATTATCTGAAGCTCCGTATATCAATTTATCTACCCGCGCCAGTATTAACGCACCAGCACACATTATACAAGGTTCGATTGTAACATAGATATTGCATCCATTCAATCTTTCGTACTTTAAGTAATCCGCTGCTTGTGTTATAGCAAGAATCTCTGCGTGAGCAGTAGGATCCTTGAGCATTCTTACCTGATTATGTGCCCGGGCTATTATCTTGTTTTGATATACTATAACCGCCCCAATGGGCACCTCGTCTTTATTCCGCGCTTTAAAGGCTTCTTTTAAAGCCTCCTGCATATAAAAACTGTCATTCATCATATAGAAGACATATACGCCTGGAGGGACTCGAACCCCCAGTCTACTGGTTCGTAGCCAGCCGCTCTATCCAATTGAGCCACAGGCGCATAAAGTTTAATTATCGTTAGAAAAATCTGCAAAATATAGATAAAGATTAGCAGAAAACCACAATGGAGTAAATACGAAAACTATTTTTAAAAT
This sequence comes from Candidatus Kaelpia aquatica, assembly GCA_030765335.1. Taxonomy (NCBI): domain Bacteria; kingdom Pseudomonadati; phylum Candidatus Omnitrophota; genus Candidatus Kaelpia; species Candidatus Kaelpia aquatica. Next base: position 28,226 of record JAVCCU010000038.1, read on the forward strand.
AGAGAAATGGGCTTAGTTCAGGTGTCTATCGCCCTATTTATCCTCAGGAGTCCAAAGAATAACATCAATGCTCCCCAGGTAATGAATGAATATATTTCAAAAAGATCACCTGCCCAGCTATAAACTACAAACTCGCTTGTTAAAGAGCAAAAAACAAATGATAAGATAAGCATGATTAAAGATACTCTGTCTTTAATCTTCTTTTCAAAAATAAAATAAAACATGGTCATAGCTGGGATAAGAAGCCAGACGAAAGAGTTCTTCCAACCATTAGGATTAAGAAGGGCCACCAATATTGCAATAAGACCAAAGTTTATCCGCAAATCTCTTTTAGGTAATACGGCAATGATTAAAAGCATTAAAGACACGGCTATGAATACAATCGATATTGCCTTATCAGATAATTGAAATAACTGCGTTGAATACCATTGGTTTTGAGAAAAGAGCCTTCTAAACGCTGCCAATAAAGACTGATTAGGATAACAAGTTATAGAATATTTATCCAATGAGCTCTGAAATAAAAAAACAATATTTCCCTGACTAAGCTGTACCATTCTTCTAAAACCAGTAATTATAATCGGAGAAAAATAGAGCAATGGAGCAAAAAAGATTACACGCATTATATACTTATAATCTTTTTTCAAAATAAATAACGGCAAGAATAGAAGCGAGAGATACTTGAACAAAATAGATGCAACAAGAAAAAAAGACGAGGCTATCTTTCTATCTTTAAGATAAAAATAAAGAGCAAAAACAGTAAAAGCTAAAAAAGATATATTGGCTTGTCCTTGGTCTAAATTCTCCAGTATAAAGCGGAAGCTGTATATGAATCCTAATAACACAATCAAGATATAACGTTTTGAATTTAAGATTCTTACCAAACAATAAAAAATCAAAACCATAAAAACCCAATTAATAAGGTGCCAGAGCAAAGCTGCTTGATACTCACTGAGAAAAGATAATGGAGATATTAGAAAAGCGTAGAAAGGAGGATACTTAAAATACGAAACCTCACCTTCATAAGTATAGAGCTCCTCTCCAGACTTAAATCTTTCAGCAGTTGTATGAAGAACATGAAAATCAGAATAATTCCTCTTAGGGGCTCTGTGTATATAACGAAATACCGAAACAACCATTAAAAGAACGATTAAGATTAACAGTATCTTGTTTTTCATTCTTCTAAACCAATCTTATAATTAAAGTCTAACGGTTTTCCACTTTTAAGAAACAGGTTATTAAAAACAACACAGACAATCTTGCCTTCTGCAATATTTAAATCAGGAACTTCTATTTGAAAAAATCCCTGCTTAGATTTAGAGAATGCAAGAGCAGGAAGACTGTTCTGGCTAGAGTTTAACAATATTTTATTATCATTACTTTTTGTAAGAGGAAGATAGCCCCATCTATCTTTAACATTGTCCGGCAAACCGCCCTTAAATGGCCCCAAAGACCAAGAGTCATATTTTTTATTTAAAAAAATACCAATCTTCAATTCTTTTAACTCTGTATTCTCTAAGGAGTAAACTCTAAAACTCCATAGAATATTGTTTCTCTTAACTCTTATCTTCAACTCTATTTGAAAACATATATTCTCCCAATAGAGATCAAATATATCGCAATTTTTATCACCTACAGAGCTCCAAATAGCATCTCTACTGTCCAATATCCTGTCATTATGGTGGCATGTTACAACAACCCCGCATTCAGATGTTATTTCACTTTGCTTATAGTACAACTTTACACCTTTATCTATAATCAGATCCAAAAAACTGGATCTCTTAAGAGATAGAGGCTCCTTCTCTTCATTAAGCTCATCCCCAGCTCCAACAATTTGAAACTCCTTTTTCTCCAATATCTCCTTATCTTCTTTTATCTTCAAATAAGATTTGGACATTTCTCTAAAACCAAGAAAAAGTTTAACATCAAGCTTATTATTGCTGCAGGTCCTAATAATTTTATTTCTAAAGGCTAGGAATCTAAAGCTATACTTTGTAAGAGAACTCTCCATCCTCAGACTTAAAGGTATAGAGCTTTCAATCTTGCTCATCTCAACCCCAAAAGGAGACTCTCCTTCTGTCATAGCCCAAACACTCTGAACATCACCTAGATCTAAGCTCTTCCAATTATCATCTAAAATAGGAAATTCTCCCTGATAAGATTTGGAATACCAATATTTATAAAACTCTGAGAGCATCAGCCCCATCTTAGCATCGTTAATAGTATAGTTTTTAGCCTTAAAACAAACCTTAATATGCCAATGCAATCCTTCGGGTTTAAGCTCTAAGATCCACTTATGTTCTATGGCTACATCACCCATATTGATCATAATCTCAATCCTATTTAAACCTATCTTCTTAATATCCCATACATATCTAGATGTATCGTACCAATGATCTTTAATCAAAAAAGCAACATTTAATCCTGGGCCTGCAGTAATACACTTATGCTTTAAAAATATCTTTACAAAACCTTCCCTGCTGCATTTAACGCTAAGATCCCCGAAAGTAAGGATCTGTCTGCTCCTTATATATTCAATAGCCTTCTTTACTTTCTTGTCCTTAGTGGCATAAACATTTATAATCGGCTCACTCCTGAATAGTCCAAGTCTCTGCAAGAAATAAAGCGTCTTTACTAGCCTCTTGAGTCTTACTGGTTTTGTGTTTCCGCTTTTATCAACAAATTCTGAAATATCCACTCCTTTCATATCTTTTACGGCTGAACTTATGCCAAAAATATTATAGTACCTAGGAATAAAAGCCTTTTTTAATGAAATAAACTTAAAACTCTGAGGGAATTTTGGAAAATAAATATTAAATTTTTCAGGCTCCATTCCAAGCGCTGCCGTAGGATTAATAAATAGAGTAGAGACATTGATGATATTTTCTATATAAGCTCTATTTCTCTTTACAAAGCGGAGAGTCTGCTGGAACTCTCTTCTGCCTTCCCCAGGATAACCTATAATTATGTTAAAAGTAGCCTTCATACCTGCTTCCTTTGTCAATCTTAAGACTCGCTCAGCATCAGAAGTATTATAGATTTTTCTCATCACCTTTAAAACCTTATCTGACCCACTCTCTATTCCATAACACAGAGATACGCAGCCTGCATCTTTAAGGCTCTTTAATAACTCTAAATCCATATCCCCTCTGGCAACAGCATAACTGCCCCATTGTATACTAAGAGACTCTTTTTTGATAAGCTCAGCAAGCTCTCTAAGTTTTTTTAGATTTCCATTACAAAGCAAGTCATTGAAGGAGAAATTCCTTACACCATTTTCTTTTATATGGAACTTTATCTCATCGACTATATTCTTTGGATCTCTCATCCTAAAAGGGGCGCACATAAAATGATCTACACAAAAAGTACACTTAGAGATGCAGCCGCGGCTAGTCAACAGAGGTAGAGTTCTAGTCTGTTTTTCACCAAATCCATAGTCATTTAAATCTAGATTTTTAAAATCTGGATAAGGAATGGTATTTAAATCAGATATTGGATCAGCCGGACTATTGTCAATCTCTTTTTTATCTTTTACAAATATAGTGCCTGGAATATTTTCTAGACTAGATTTCTTATAAAAACTTTCTACTATTTTATAGAATGGGCCCTCCCCTTCTCCTAAAACAAAGATATCTATCACCCCAGGATCAATAACGCTACGATCAAAATCCCAAAAACAGCCTGGACCACCTGCAACTAATAACTTATCGCTATTTTTACTCTTAATAATTTTAGCAATGTGATTCACAACGTAGATGCTTAAGTAATTGGCAGAGAACCCTATAATAGGTTCTGGGCGCTTAAGAATTATATCGATTAATTCATCAATCTCTTTGGAAAAACTACTTATCAAAAGACCTACTATATCTAGCTGCGGCAGACTGCTTGTAATGCTTATATCCCAAAACTTCTTCTTCTCATCAGAGACATTATTGTATAGTTTAGCATTAAAATCAAAGAGCAACGTCTTATATCCCTTAGATTCCATATAGCTTGATATATAAGATATACCCAGAGGAGGCATCCAAGGATGCCAAGTGTGGACCATTAAAAGCAGCAGATCCGATTTAGTGCCGTCAATAAGCGGCTGAAACATTTTCATATTCATATACTTTGCAGTGATATGCAGCTACATCAAAATCAAACATTTTTTTAGCTCTCTCTTTTAAAAGCTGAGAAAATTCATCTAAAAGCTCAGCCGTTATAGGGTGATCTTCAAAATCATCTTTTCTTAAAAACAGCCCTTCACGTTTTTTAAATATCCAATCTTTATCAAAAAGTGTATCTCCTCCAGGCTCTCGATTTCTATATTCAATAAATAAAATTATATATTTACCATGGGTATCTGTCCACCAATGATAAGCCGAGACCCATTGATCATATAAATCATGGGTTAAAATTCTATAGCCCTTGCTATGCGCTTTTATCTCAATCCAGAATTGCATCCCGACAGGACCATTCTTAATGCCAGCTGAACGGACAATCAAGCAATTATACTGACCAGGGGCTAAATAGTTTTCTAAATTTTCATAAAAAGAATCGGCTATATCAGAATTGTTCGCTTCAAAGTCTCTTAGAATATTATCACCGCTACTAATGGCAAATAGCTTATCATAGAGAGGCTTCTCTCCCTCAGAGAACGCCAATAGATAGACCCGAAAAACTAATATAATTAAAAATAATGATCTAAAAAAGATAGTCCAAAACGGTTTTTTAAACCTTAACCCTATTACAGTCATAATAGCAATAACCGGAATAAGAGGAAGAACATATCTAATCTGATGAACTCTAAACAAGCAAGATAATGCTAGGAGCGGAAAGAACAACCAGGATAACGCAATTTTTTTATTGGGTATAGATCTATTAAAAATATATCTAAAAACCGAAAATACTGAAAAACAACTAATCAGAAGTCCAAAACCACTTAGATAAAGATATTTAAAATAAAAAAGGTAATAACTTAAAGATCCTAAATCTTCATAAGGAGCACTCTCGAAATGCTTGTAATCAGATGCTGTATGCGTCCTTAAAGCCACTAATAGGTCGTCATACTTCCCTTTCCACCATAAGCCGCCTACTTGAAAAGTAAAGATCAAGAATAGAGAAAAATTGGCAAGCAGCTTAAAGAGCGGCACATAGTTACCGTCGCGCCTAATCTCTTTCGACAACGAACTAAACAAATATATAGATAGAGGTAATAAAACAAAAATCACAACCTGCCCCTTGATCAATAAGCCAATTCCAAGTGCAGAACCTGCTAATATTGAATAAACAGTCTTCTTAAATCCATCTGTCTTTAAAAGTAAGAAGAAAAACAGAACAACTATGCTCATGAGCGGAATATCTAAGCCATAGCTCTGCATAGCTCTTATAATGATAGGGTAAAGCGGAAGAACAAGTGTGACAAAAAGAGCTTCTCTATTATTAGCTCCAAGTTTTAAAGCCAGTAGAAAACTAAAAACCATAAAAATTATCAAGTACAATATATTTGCCATTTTTATGCTAAAAGCGGACAACCCAAAGATAAACACGAAAGGTAGTGAGCTTAAATTAAGCAGCTTAGGCCAATAGACTGTTCCTTCAGAGAAAACATTCTTAAATTCAAATATTTTATCTAAAATAGACAACTCAGAATTATGTAATAAATCTATTGTATTGCCATAAAACTGAACACAGAACATAGCATGGTTGGGGGCATCTATAGTAGAGAACCTTGGATTAGAGGCAATAATACAGATAGCTGCAATAGAGTAAATTAAGACAACAAAGAGCAGTATTACAAACCATTTATTCTGCTTCATTTTTCATAGACCATATAAAGAAAATTAAAATATTCCAAAGTATTTTACGATTATTCTTCTTATATTGCAAATGTTCTGACAATACGCTCTTAATATAACTTCTATTTAGATATTCTAAGCTGCTATCATTTTGAATAAAATCATTTAGCACATCTTTCAGATCAAACCTCAACATGCTTGCAACAGGTATACTGAACCCTGCTTTCCTTTTTTTGATAATCTCAGGAGGAAGCATATCGCCATAAGCATGCCTTAATATATATTTTGTGTTTTTTAGATTACGCAGCTTTAAATTTTCAGGAATCGAAAGAGCAAATTCAACTAACTCTCTGTCCAAATAAGGCACCCTAACTTCTAATGAATTACGCATACTTGCAAAATCAGTCTTATACAGAATATCATTACTAAGGTAGCTATAGATATCGAACTGCTGAATTCTCTGCAATCCTTCGGATTTTGTAATAAAATTATCCTGAATAAAATCTATATATTCATTCTCTACATCTTCATGGCGCTCAGACAGAAGACGCTTTCTCTCTTTTCCAAAACTCTCCATCCAAGCAGCATGCCTTATTAAATCGTTTATACTCTGAGACCGACTAAATCTATCTAAGCAAAAATTTAAACTAAAGTATCTATCTGAGGCAGGAGTAAAAAGCAGCATTGTTCTTAATATCCCCTCTCTTAATTTTAAAGGTACGGTCTTATAAATAGAGAATATCCTGTGGGCAATATAGGTCTGATAACCGCAGAATAATTCATCTCCACCATCTCCAGAGAGAGAGACTTTTAAATATTTAGAAGTAAACTCCGATAAAAAATACGTTGGCAAGAGAGAGTGATCAGCAAATGGCTGATCTAGTTCAGAAACAATATTCTCTAAATAGCTGAATAAAGAATCTAGATGAAACTCCTTAAAATTGTTTTTCAATCCCAGCTCCCCTGTAACCGAAGCTGCATATTTTGATTCATCAAAACTACTATCTTGAAAACCAATATTAAATGTATTAAAAGCTCCTATATGATCTTTCATATGATAGGCTACGATGCTTGAATCAAGGCCCCCGCTTAATAAAAGGCCCGGCTCAACGTCAGACACAAGATGTTTTTTAACCGATTCTGATATCTTATCTTTAATGTCAGAGACTAAATCACCTTTTCTCTTAACACTATAGTCAGATATACTCAAAGTATAATACTTCTTTAATTTAAGTCCTTTACTTTTTGAAAAAGTAAGATAGTGTGCCGGCAAGAGCGAAGATATGCTCTGATATATCGTATGGGGTGACGGTATATAATCTAACCAAAAATATAGATTTAAAGCTTTGTTGGATATGTCAGGTCTATATCCTAATAATTTTACAATAGCTTTAATCGAAGATGAGAATATAAATCCATCACCGCTATTAAAATAAAAAAGCGGTTTAATTCCAAATCTATCTCTTGCAATAAATAAGCTCTTGTCCCTACTATCATAGATAGCGAATGCAAACATGCCGTCAAGATAGCCCAAACAATCAATACCTCTATCTTCATACAAATGAAGAATGACCTCTGTATCAGTATCTGTTTTAAATAGATGGCCCTTTGATTTAAGCTGGGCTTTTAGATTCCTGTAATTATATATCTCCCCGTTAAATACTATGCTTAAAGTACCGTCTTCGTTGCATATAGGCTGGCTTCCGTCTTCTAACCCTATAATCTTGAGTCTACGGCAGCCTAGCTTAACCTCTCCTGCTAAAGAAAATCCGAGCTCATCAGGACCACGACTATAAAGAGTGCTAAGAGCTCTTTTAAACCTCTCCCCGTTATCACCGATGTCGCAACCTAGTGAGCCAAGAATTCCACACATATTTAATTATGCCTTTCTTTGATTTTATAGGGGAAGCCGTACTTAGTCTGATAATATATGCGCACAATAATCTCAGCTAATATACCAATCATGATAAAAAGAATACCTACAGTTAGCAATGTTACAGCTATAAAAAACAGGGGGCTTAACCACAGGCCCTCAAAAACAATCTTTCTATAAACAACAAGCAAAAATATAAAGAAAGAGGTGCTGATGCTTACAAATCCTGTGCCTCCAAATACATATATAGGCCTGGAAGCAAAGCTCGTAAAAAACTTATATAATATTAAATCCATTATCAGTTTTATAACCCTAGTTAAGCCATATTTAGAATACCCTCCTATTCTTTTACGATGATTGACCTTAATCTCAGCAACCTTAGCCCCCATCTCAGCAAGATATACAACAAATATCCTATGCATCTCACCTAAGAGCTTGGGATTTTCAATCCATTCCTTTCTGTATATTTTCAAACTACAGCCTACATCATGGATCTTAAGTCCTGTCGTTTTTCTAATCAAAAGATTGCCAAAATAAGAAAAGAATCTTCTTACTAACGAATCCTTCCTTCTAGATCTAAAACCGCTTACAACGTCATAACCTTCGTCAATTTTGGATATTAATTTAGGAATATCAGCAGGATCATTCTGTCCATCACCATCTATAACCAGGACAAGATCACCGCTAATATTCTCAAAACCAACCTGAATTGCCGCTGTCTGCCCGTAGTTCTTAAGGAGCCTGATGGCTTTTATTTTTTCATCTGAGCTAGAAGCATTCAATATTAATTCCCAACTTCCATCCTTACTACCATCATCTACAACCACTATCTCGTAATCATAAGGCATCTCAATTAAGACATTCCTCAGCTCCTCAAATAACTGAGAGAGACTCTCTTTTTCATCGTAAACCGGTATTACAACGGAAATCTTATATAAATTCATTTCTCTAATACTACAATTATTACCCCAGGATATTTAAATTGCGGCAGCTCTTCATCCTCTCCCTTATAGTAGGTCTCCCAAAATAACTTAGAGAAGAGGCGTGCCCAGGTATTTTTATGTTTTGCAAAAGGCATCTTAAAGAAAAAAAACTTTCCTAAAGAAGGACATCTCTCACCAATAACATAGAAATATTTCAATCTTAACTTAGAAGGCTCAACTATCCTTTTAAAAATACAATTTAACTCATAATCACGCTGAAAATACGCATGACCATTATTGTCAAGCAACCTCTCTTTTGTACCAGCCTGAGAGAAAGGCAGAGTCACAATAAGCCGTCCACCTTTTTTAAGTAAGACACTTGCTTTTGCTACCGCCTCCATATCACCGCCAAACTTGAAATGCTCTAATGTTGAAACAGCTGTAATAAAATCAAAATAGTCTGTAGGAAAATCTATATCCTGAAAATTCCCCCAAATAATATTCATATTCTCATCATCCATAAAATGCCTTGAGTCCAGAATTTGCCTATAAAAACTATCGAAATCACTATAAAATTCACCATTATCTACTATCCAGGTTTCAAGTCCTCTATAAAGGTAATATAGAGGCAAGAAGCTTTTACCACAACCTATATCAAGAATCTTTCCAGCTTTTTCAAAACCTATCTCTTTTAAAACCAAAGGGTATTCTAAAAGCTTATAGTAATAAAGACCTTCCTTATAATGGTCTTCTCCTAAAATCTTCAAAAAATCCTGCAGCTCTTTCATGCCTATCTTATTCAATATTTCACCTCCCAGAGAAAAAGACCTCTAGCTGGAGCAGTAGGCCCTCTTCTTAACCCGCTCTCAGATTGAAGGAGAGCTTTTAATCTTTTAGGCTCAAACTTACCTCTGCCAACCTCAACAAGAGTCCCTATCAGGAATCTTACCATCTTATAAAGAAATCCATCTGCCTCTATAAAAACACTGCAATAATTACCATCTTTTTTTAAAAAAGCTTTAGAGACTGTTCTTTCTGTACCCTTAACGCTACTTCCTTTAGCCTGAAAATTTATAAAATCATGTTTACCTAAGATATATTTTAACTCTTTATTCATCTTATAGAAATCTAAATCTAAAGGCAGATGCCAGAAATATCTAGCTTTAAACGGAGAGATGAACTCTCCTGTAAATATATTATACCTATACACCTTGCTTTTAACAGAGTAACGTGCATGAAAATCCAAGCTGACTCTCTGTGCAGATTTAATTCTAATATCTGAAGATAAGATCGAGTTCAAAGCCTTTTTGATATCAGCAGGAGATACAGTCTTATCTGTTTTAAAATTAGCTACTTGATATCTTGCGTGAACTCCAGCATCTGTCCTGCCTGAAGATATTAGATTCACATCCTTCGACAGAATCTTAGATAGCCCTGATTCAACCTCGCCCTGAATAGTAGTCCCCTCTCTCTGTCTCTGCCAACCAGAAAAACAACTACCGTCATACTCTAGAACCAATTTAATATTTATAATTCTTACTCCTTATCAAAATGAATATCTCTTCTCCAGGGCCGCATAGCAAAAATCAGAGCAGCAAATAGAGTATAGAGAAGCCAATCCCTGCCTATGAGAAGCAATGCAACGGAAGAATAGCCTTCATAGGGATTTAAAATTTCATAGCTTAAATCATTGAAGAAGAGAATCAAAAGCACACCTGGAACAACATATTTTACTGCTCCATCCCACCACGCTCCTATCTTAAGATCGGACACATTATTGATATGCTCTCTTAATTTACTAGCCTTATACACCCAAGCTACTAAAATAGTCTGAAGTATTCCAACCATTATCAGCCCATAGTGAGAGAGAAAATGATCGACTATATCTATCCAAAATAACCCTCCTCCAGTGGCAAATATCATAGAACCGAAAAAACCTAGAATACAGACTACGCTCGTAACAGTCTTTCTATTAAAATGAAACTTATCTATCAATGCAGAGTTAAAAGCCTCAACAATTGATATAGAAGACGATATTCCGGCAACACAAAGTGTTAAGAAAAATAGAAAACCAAATAGTTGAGGTAGAAACGGCAATAGACTTATAGCTTGAGGGTACACTACAAATGCCAGCCCTATAGACTCTTTTACGACCTCATTAAATCCTACTCCGGTTTGATTGGCCATATAGCCTATAGTGGCAAAAACAGCGAGACCAGCAAAAAAAGAAAAGATAGAATTTAATCCGGCTATGCAATAAGAGTTTAATACTATGTCAGATTTTTTGGACAGATAAGACCCATACGTTATCATTATTCCAAAACCGAGACTTAAGGTGAAGAATATCTGCGAGAAAGCCTCTATCCAGACCCGAGGTTCTCCAAGAAGAGAGAAATCTGGCTTAAGGTATACCCTTAAACCTTCTAAAGCACCGGGCAGCTTTATACTCCAAAAAACAAGAACAGCTGTTAAGAAGAATAGTAGAGGCATAAATATCTTGTTCGCCCTCTCTATTCCCTTCTCGATACCTAAAAAAACAATTATCCAATTTATAAACCACACAAAAGCAAGCGCTATCAATATCCCGAATCTGATATTACCTATCTGAAACGGACCTTTGGTAACACCTAGAAACTGTTTGAAAAAGAAGCTATTAGGATCTGAGCCCCACTTTAGATCTAAAGAATACAAAAGATAATTAAAGCACCAGGAGATTATCACAGAATAGTAGAGAACTATTCCAAACATTACAAATATTACCGACCACCATCCTAACCATTCCCATCTGCGATTTATCTTTGCCAAGCTCATCGGAGCTGAGCCTCTCATCTTATGCCCGACCCCAATCTCAAGAATCATCAACGGTATACCTACAACTAAAAGAGCTATGAAGTAAGGGACTAAAAATGCTCCGCCGCCGTTCTTGTAGCAGAGATAGGAGAACCTCCAGATATTACCAAGACCTACTGCTGAACCTAGGGCTGCAAGTAGAAAACCTGTTCTGCTCTTCCACTGAGGGCGATGGGGTTGCATATATTCATTTTCCATTCCAAAAAAATAAGATCATGCAATGACTAGCAACTCTTTTGCGCAAGAAGCTCAGCGATCTGAACTGCATTTAAAGCAGCTCCTTTTTTTAGGTTGTCGGATACAACCCAAAGCCAGATTCCGCTCTCAACTGTAGAATCTTTTCTTATCCTACCTACAAAGGTATCATCTGAACCCGCTGCATAAAGAGGCATTGGGTAGCTATTATTAGATACATCGTCGATAACCTTTACCCCTGGAGCATTACTTAGCAATTCTCTTATCGCATCAGGGTCTGCTTTTTTCTCCAACTCAATATTTATCGCCTCACTATGAGATATTAAGATAGGGACTCTTACGCATGTTGCAGTTACAGAGAGATCTCCATGCATAATCTTATTTGTCTCATTAACCATCTTCAGCTCTTCTTTGGTATATCCATTTTCTGAGAAAGTATCTATATGAGGAAAGAGGTTAAATGCAATCTGAGAAGGCAAAACCCTATTCTCTAAATCCACCTTGGTCTCACCACTCTCTGCAATCTTAGCCATCTCTTTCCAGAGTTGATCTACTGCCTCCTTACCCCATCCAGATACAGACTGATAAGTAGAGACAACAACTCTTTTAATCTTAAAATTATCGTGTATTGGCTTAAGTACTACAACCATCTGTATAGTAGAGCAGTTAGGGTTAGCAATTATACCTTTATGCCTAAAAGCATCTTCTGGATTTACCTCGGGCACAACTAGAGGAACCTCGTCATCCATTCTAAAAGCTGAGGAATTATCTATAACAACCGCTCCCCTCTTAGCAGCTTCAGGTGCAATCTCTAAGCTAACGGATGAACCAGCAGAGAAGAGAGCATAATCTATATCTGAGAAAACATCGGGTTCAAGAAGCTCGACTTTTATTTTTCTACCTTTAAATTCAATCTCTTTACCAATAGAACGCTCAGAGGCCAGAGGAAGCAGCTTCTTAATCGGAAAATCCCTCTCCTCTAAGACTTTAAGCATCTCCCTGCCAACTACTCCAGTCGCCCCGCATACAGCTACATTATATTCTTTCATAATAGAATTTTATTAACTTATTTTATCGTTTAAGATACGCTCAGCTACCATATCGCCTACTTCAGTAGTAGAGTAACCCATTCTACCGGCTGAGAGGCTTTTTAATTTGTTAGCTGTAATATCCATAACCGCATCTTCAATCTTTAAAGCTGCGTCTTCCTCTCCAATGGTATCCAGCATCATAGCCCCTGCAGAGATAGCAGCAAGAGGATTAATAACATTTTGACCTGTATACTTGGGGGCAGAGCCACCGATTGGTTCAAACATTGAAACCCCTTCCGGATTGATATTGCCTCCAGCTGCAATACCCATACCACCCTGAATCATAGCCCCTAAATCAGTGATAATATCTCCAAACATATTATCAGTTACAATGACATCAAACCATTCTGGGTTCTTGATCATCCACATGCAAGTTGCATCTACATGAGCATAATCAGTAGTAATATCAGTATACTCTTTAGCTACTTCATTAAAAGCTCTCTCCCAGAGATCAAAAGCATAAGTTAAAACATTGGTTTTTCCACAGAGAGTAAGCTTTTTATTCTTATTTCTCTTCTTGGTATATTCAAATGCATACCTAAGGCATCTCTCGACTCCAAATCTAGTATTTACAGACTCTTGAATTGCTACCTCTTTATCCGTGCCTTTCTTTAAGAAGCCACCGCAGCCGGTATAGAGCCCTTCGGTATTCTCCCGCACAACAACAAAGTCTATCTCCTCTGGGCCTTTATCTTTAATTGGAGTCCAGACACCAGGATATAGCTTCACAGGTCTTAAGTTAATATATTGATCCAACGCAAATCTAGCTTTTAATAGAATTCCCTTTTCAAGAATTCCAGGAGCAACATCAGGATGGCCAATCGCGCCTAAATAGATTGCATCATAGCCTTTCAGCTCTTCAATTGCAGAGTCTGGAAGTATCTCTCCGGTCTTTAAGTACCTATCTCCTCCAAAATCATAATCATTAAAATTGAATTTGATATCATACTTTGAACCTACCGCCTTTAAAACCTTCAACCCCTCTCTTACAACCTCAGGTCCCGTTCCATCACCAGCTATAACAGCAATATTATATGACTTTAAATCTTCTCTGCCCATCTCATCAAACCTCCTGCTTTTATAATTCTCTGTAAAAATTCAGGATAACTCTGAAAAGAGAGATCCTCTCTTGTAGTTAAATTGCTTATACTGCCGCCTAAAAAATCTATCTCTATTAAATCTTTGTCTTTAAATCTATTTACAGAATCAATCTCTATTATAGGCAATCCTATATTTATCGAGTTCCTATAAAATATTCTGGCAAAAGAAGAGGCAATCACAGCAGCTACACCTGCACCTTTAATAGCCAGAGGTGCGTGTTCGCGAGATGACCCAGAACCAAAGTTCTTGCCCCCCACTATAATATCTCCACTCTTAACCTCAGAGGGAAAGCCTTTCTTAATACCCCCAAGACAGTTCAACCCTAGCTCTTTTGCATCTGTTGTAACAAGATATCTTGCAGGGATTATTAAATCCGTATCAATATCGTTACCAAATCTCCAAACTCGACCTTTTATCTTCATGATTGGCCTATTCTAAATGAAAAAAAACTTATTTTCAATAGTTAAAAGAACAGCTACAATAAAAAACATGGCCAATACAGTTAGAATAAATCATAAGATATCCTCTCTGCTTAAAAAAAATAATCTTACTATATCATCTGCTGAATCATGCACAGGCGGTCTTCTAGCAAGTAGACTTACTAATATAGCCGGCAGTTCTTCTTATTTTAAAACAGGATTTATTACTTATAATATAGAATCAAAATTAAAATATCTGAAGATAGATAAAAATACGATCAGCAGCTACGGATCTGTAAGTAAGGAATGCGCTAAAGAGATGGCAGATAATGTAAAGTCTTTGACGAATAGTGAGATAGGCATAGCTACAACCGGAATACTGGGCCCCAAAACAATGGAAAATAGATCTAAAGGAGAAGTATATATAGCGCTATCACTGCCGAATAAATCCACCGTTAAAAAATTGAGATTAAATGGCAGTAGAATTACAATTAAAAAAGAGGCAGTAACCCAGGCACTGCAACTGTTATACCAAGAGCTATGTCAGCTTTAAGAACTTTTATAGCCATTGAGATAGACGATAAAACTCGAACTATAATATCTAATATCCAAAACAGCTTTAAAAAATCCAAAGCAGACATTAGGCTCATAGCTCCAGACAACATTCATATAACACTAATCTTTATAGGTAATATCGAAGCAACCAAGGTTGACGAAATAAGAAAAGAGCTTCAAAATCTTATCTCAAGTACTAAAGTTTTTAAAATATTACCCAAGGACATAGGGTGCTTTCCAAACACAAAAAATCCCAAGATACTATGGATAGGTATAAAAGATGGAGCAGAAAAACTAATAGAACTAAACAAAAAAATAAAATTACTGCTTGATGGCTGCAAAATTACAACGGATGACAGAGATTTTCACCCTCATATAACTATCGGACGAGTAAAATCATCCAATAATATAGATGCTTTAAAAGCGACGCTGTTGAATTTTTCCGAACAAAGTTTCCAGCAGATAGCCGTAGAGAGGATCTCTCTTATCAAAAGTAATCTTACCCCAGCCGGCCCTCAATATAAAACAATAACAAGATGGGAGCTATCTAAGAATAAGTAAAATAATCCAGAATAGTGCTCAGGGTATGCTTCAGATCTTTTCTATGAACTATTGAATCTATCAAGCCGTGTTCAAGGAGAAACTCTGAAGTCTGAAAACCGGCAGGCAGCTTCTGCCTAATGGTCTGCTCAATAACCCTTGGGCCTGTAAAACCTATTAAAGCTTTAGGCTCAGCAATCAAAATGTCTCCCAAAGTTGCAAAGCTAGCAAGGACACCAGCCATAGTAGGATTGGTCAAAATAGAAATATAGGGAATATTTGACTCTTTTAATCTCGATAGGGCTGCTGATGTCTTAGCCATCTGCATCAAAGAAAACAGCCCTTCCTGCATCCTGGCCCCTCCGCCGGAACCTGATATAATAATAGCCGGGATCTTAGAATCCAGAGCCTCTTCAACAAGGCGAGTAATTTTTTCTCCTAAAACGCAGCCCATGGAGCCCATCATAAAACGAGAATCGGTAACTCCTAACATTATATCTATTCCATCAATTTTAGCTCTGCCTGTAACAGCAGCATCGCATAGCCCAGTCTTCTCTCTCTCTCTCTTTAATTTATCTTCGTAAGACTTAGGGCCCTGAAAATTTAAAATATCGGTTGAAAAGATAGCCCTATCTATCTCTTTAAAGCTTCCCTTGTCGGCTATAAGTTTTATCCTCTCATCAGCATTGAGTGTAAAATGGTAATCGCAGCGAATGCAGACTTTTAAATTATCCTCTATCTTTTTTTTAAACAGGATCTCTCCACAAGAAGGACACTTACTCCACAATCCTGCCGGAATATCTTTCTTTCTGGCTATTCTTACTAAAGTATATTTAGGCTTACCCCAAAATGACATAAATTTAACCTCAAAATCTGTTTTTTAAAAGTATTTATAGGTAATTTTAAATTATACAGCAGCAAGCTATATTTATCAATTTAAAATTTATGGAAGAGTAAACCTGTTAATATTTTAGGGTAAAAGTAGGTCGACTTCTGAGGCATCAGAAGCTTTTTTTCGGCTACATCTATGATATGCTCTATTGGAATAGGCTTAAGAAAGAACGCGGTGTCAAGCCCGCTCTCTTTTAACTCTCTTACAGCCTCTTCTTCATCTTTTTTATATACAATAGCTCCCTTGTAATCAAAGATCTCACCCAGTATAAAATCATGGAGCACAGTAACATCAAACTTAAAAAGCTGGTTATTCTCTTTCTGAAACCTCTCTTTAGTGTTGGGTCTTATTTTTAATAGAGAAAACCCAGATTGAGTAGAGACTCCGAACCCGAGAATCTGCAATTTTTCTAAAGCAGCAAGCATGACTTCTAAATCTATAAAATCTTCAATTTCAAAGTAATCCGACAGTTTGGCTTTAAAATTATCCTCTGAGAGACCTAATTTCACCAGCCTGTGAGTAGGCAGAACGATTAGACCGTCCTGTTCTATTGGAGCAAAATAACTCATAAGATAATCGTAGCTCTCTTCGCTAGAAGATTGAGACTTTAAGTGTCTCATGTTTCTATAATTTAAAGCAACCTCATATCTATGATGACCATCTGCTATCAATATCGATTTTGAGCTCATCAGTAAGACTATCTTATCAAGAGACTCTTTTTCAGATATTCCCCAAAGAGCATGGTCTACACCTTCAAAATCGAAACTAAAGATTGGGGCCCTCTTTTCTATATCTTTAAATATTTTCAACAACTCTCTATCTTTATCTGAAAAAGTAGCAAATATAGGTGAGAGGTTCGCCTCAACCTCCTCCAATAAGCTAAACCTATCTTTTTTAGGACCTTCATAGGTTTTCTCATGGGGAAGAACATCAGATCCTGGAGACTCTAATTTAAGTAAAGAGATAAACCCATAGCGAGAGCAACTATTTCCGCGATAGTTATACTTCTGACGATAGAGATAGATTGAATCATTGCTGTCAAAGACTAAAACATTCTCCTCTATCCATTTATTTAACACTAATCCAGCTTCTCTATAAGGTTGAGATGATTTATTTAATATCAGGCGAATAACATTGTAGGGAGATGATTCATAATAATCATCTCGCCCCTGCGGCATTATTACGTCGTAAGGGGGAGCAACAACGTTAACAGGATCTACTTTGTCACTATTGTATAGGAGACCTTTAAAAGGTTTTATCTTTGCCATTTCTTGAATAAATGCTTATCCTTCAATAATAGATATTAGATATAAATGCCACAAAAAAGACCAAGATTGTTCTACCTGATATAACATAAATAGAATAAAAAATAAACGAAAAAAATAAAATCTCTCTACTTAACTAAAATGTTTTTTACTAACTGAGAGAACCTCTTCTTCTGAGGATAATAGTCGTCAGGGATCTCCTTATTAAGACTCTCTAGAAGTTTTCTCTGTTTTCTATTTAACCCTGTTGGGGTATCTATGAGTACCTTAACAAGCTCATCCCCTCTAACGCCGATTCTAGGATCTGCTACCCCTTTGCCTCTAAGCCTAAAGACTCTCTCGCTCTGAGTTCCGGCTGGAATCTTCATCTTAACTACACCATCAATGGTAGGCACCTGAATCTCTACACCCAAAGCAGCCTCTGAAGGAGTAATAGGAAGCTCTATTCCAATATCCCTCCCCTCTCTCCTGAATATTTCATGAGGCTTAACCGCAATATGCAAATAGAGGTCTCCAGCAGGGCCTCCCTTATCTCCGATCTCCCCCTTACCTGAAAGACGTAAAATACTACCATTATCAACTCCAGAGGGTATCTTTACTTCCAGTTTTTTTGTCTCGTTTATCTTTCCTCTACCGCGACAATCAGGGCAAGGGTCTTTTACAATCCTGCCCTCACCTTTACAAGAAGGACATGCTGTAGTCACTGCAAAAAAACCTCTTTGCTGCGATACTCGCCCAGCTCCGCCACATTGACGGCAATCTTCTAAATTGCCTGAAACAGAACCACTCCCTGAACATTTAGAACATTTTGCATAAGACGGAAAGCTAAGCTCTTTGTCGGCACCTTTAACAGCTTCCTGAAAAGTCAAAGACATCTTAAACTCTAGATCTCTTCCCTTCTTAACACCTCCAGAACGATTACCATGACTAGATGAACCAAAACCTCCAAAAAGATTTTCGAATATAGAGCCGCCAAAACCTAGATCTGAAAATACGCTGGAGAAATCTACATTTCTAAACAGATCCTCCTGTGAATAATGAGAGTTTATCCCAGCATGACCATAGACATCATATTGAGATTTTTTCTCATCATCGGAGAGAACAGCATATGCTTCTGAGATCTCTTTAAATCTCTCCTCAGCCTCTGCTTTTTTATCGGCAGATACCCTGTCAGGATGATGCTCCATAGCAAGCTTCCTATAGGTTTTCTTAATCTCATCCTTTGAAACCCCTTTGGTAAGACCTAATATTTCGTAATAATCTCTTTTCATATTAATAACATATCCATCTAGAGATAAGTAGAGTGGTTAAAGACAGGGATTATATTTATCTCTATTATAATCCCTGTCTAATTATACTATATTATTCTTATTCTTTATACTCCGCATCTATAACATCATCACCGCTACTCTTAGGGCTATCTTCTCCCTCTCCCGGATTAGGTTCTGATGCGCCTTCAGGAGAAGCCTGACTTCCAGCTGCATCCTGAGTTGTCTTTTTATAAATCTCTTCAGCCAATTTATGAGATGATTTTAACAGGCTCTCTTTTATTTCCTTAATCTCAGCTGCATCTTCAGAGTTCATCTTTACCTTAGCTGCATCTAAAGACTCCTGAAGCGTTTTTCTCTCCTCTTCAGATACTTTATCTCCATGCTCTTTAAGCGACTTCTCTGTTGAATAGATCAAGCCGTCGAGCTCATTCTTAGCCTCTATTAACTCTTTCTTTTTCTTATCCTCCTCAACATGGGACTCTGCATTTTTAACCAAATTTTCAACCTCATCCTTTTCAAGTCCAGAAGAGGATTCAATCCTTATCTTACGCTCTTTCCCTGTCCCTTTATCCTTTGCGGCAACATGAAGGATACCATTGGCATCAATATCAAATGAAACTTCAATTTGCGGAACACCGCGCGGAGCTGCCGGAATACCTTCCAAAATAAACTTGCCTAAACTTCTGTTATCAGAAGCCATAGATCTTTCACCCTGAAGCACGTGCACCTCAACGTTTGTCTGGCTATCCGCCGCTGTTGTAAAAGTCTCGCTCTTCTTTGTTGGTATAGTAGTATTTCTTGGAATAAGAGTAGTCATAACCCCGCCTAAAGTCTCAATCCCAAAAGAGAGAGGCGTAACATCTAAGAGTAATAGATCTGTGACATCTCCCAATAAAACTCCTGCCTGAATAGCAGCCCCTAAAGCAACAACCTCATCGGGGTTTATACCCTTATGAGGCTCTTTAGAGAAGATCTCTTTAACCATCTCTTGTACCTTAGGCATCCTTGTCTGACCACCTACAAGTATAACCTCGTCTATATCCTCTGGGCTTAGTTTTGCATCAGAGAGCGCCTGCTTACAAGGACCTACGGTTCTATTTAGAAGGTCTTCACAGATAGCCTCTAACTTTGCTCTAGTTAAATTCATTGTGAGATGCTTAGGCCCGGAACTGTCAGCTGTAACAAAGGGAAGATTAATCTCTGTCTGAAGACTAAAAGATAATTCGCATTTAGCCTTTTCTGCAGCTTCCTTAAGTCTTTGAAGAGCCATTCTATCCTCTCTTAAATCTATCCCTTGCTCTTTTTTAAATTCATCTGCTATCCAGTCAATAATCTTATGGTCAATATTATCTCCGCCTAGATGCGTATCGCCTGAAGTAGACTTGACTTCAAAGACTCCGTCTCCAATCTCTAAAATAGAGATATCAAAAGTACCGCCGCCAAAATCATATATAACAACCTTACCGCCCTGCTTCTTATCTAAACCATATGCTAAGGCCGCGGCTGTAGGCTCATTTATAATTCTTAAAACCTCAAGGCCTGCAATGGAACCAGCGTCTTTTGTAGCCTGGCGCTGAGAATCATTAAAATAAGCAGGGACTGTTATTACCGCCTGAGTAATCTTCTCTCCTAAATACTCTTCTGCATCTTGTTTTAACTTTCTTAAAATCATAGCCGATATCTCAGGCGGAGAGTAAACCTTATCGTTTATCTTCACCCTGGCATCATTATTGGCTTCCTTTACAACTTTATAAGGAACCATCTTCATCTCTTCATTGACTTCATTGTATCTTCTGCCCATAAGCCTCTTGATAGAGAATACTGTGTTCTCGGCATTCGTAACCGCTTGCCTCTTAGCCGGACCTCCAGCAAGAATCTCACCAGTCTTGGTGAATGCAACAACCGAGGGAGTAGTACGCGTTCCCTCTTTATTGGTAATAACCTGCGGTTCTCCTGCATCGTAGACTGCAATTACTGAATTTGTTGTACCTAAATCAATTCCTATAGCTTTAGCCATTTCCTTCACCTCCTGTTTTATCCTGCTCGAATTTACCTTTAGAAACCTTGACCATAGCCGGTCTTATCAAAACATCTTTAAATTTATAACCCGACCTTAATACCTCTATTACTTTATCTTCGGCTACATCTTCATCCTCTTCATGAGATGCAGCTTCCTGCTCAAAAGGATCAAAGTCTTTGTCCTTAAGATCATTTATTTTCACCAAACCGTATTTCTCAAGAGTATTGTTCATCTCTTTATATATCATCTCAATGCCCTGTTCAAACTCATCTTTTACATCTGGCAACAACTGCATAGCATGCTCAAAATGGTCTAAAACAGGTATGATACCTCTAATTAAATCTATCTGAGCATAAGAAAACAAATCCTGCCTCTCTTTTGCCCACTTCTTTCTGGCATTATCCAACTCTGCAACAGCTCTTAACCAACTATCTTTAGTTTCACTTAACTCTTCCTTTACCTTAACCAAAACCACGTCTTCTAGAACCTCTTCTAGTTCAAGCTCCTCAGTCTTAGGCTCTTCAGTTTCAAGCTCTCTATCCTTTTTCTTCTTCATATCTACTTACCCCTTTAAAATACAGCACTATCTAGTGCCTGCGTTAAAACATCAGATACATATTTCACAACTGATATAGATCTAGCATAAGGAATCCTGGTAGGACCAAGTATACCTATTGTTCCCAAAGCTCTATTTTTAACTTTATACTTTGAAGTTAAGATGCAGCAATTTTCTATATCCATAGAGAGACTCTCTCCGCCTATATGAATATTGACATCTGAACCTCCGATATCACTCTCCATAATTTTAGTTAAACCCGACTCTTCTTCAAGCAGCTTTATAACTCTCTCCAGAACATCTACATTTCTAAATTCCGGATATTGGATTATTCTATTGGCCCCAAAGTACATAAATATTTTCTCATCCATATTCTCCAGTGATTTAATTAAGAGATTGAATAGTGAAGAAAATAAGTGATAAAAAGAATCATCTAAGGAGACCAGTTTTCTCTTTATATAATTCTTTACCTCATAAAGAGATTGCCCTTGCAGTTCTCTATTTACAAACTTAAGAAAACTCCTAAGCTCATCTATGG
The DNA here is from genome assembly GCA_030765335.1 of Candidatus Kaelpia aquatica. Taxonomy (NCBI): domain Bacteria; kingdom Pseudomonadati; phylum Candidatus Omnitrophota; genus Candidatus Kaelpia; species Candidatus Kaelpia aquatica. Next base: position 50,092 of record JAVCCU010000038.1, read on the forward strand.
AGGGGATGTTCTCATTTTCTATAAAGAGATGTAGCACGTCTCCGTTGTCAGCTATTATTATAAACAGAACTTTAAACTTGTTAATATAAACTAGATCTATTTTCTCCACATAGACATTGCGAACACGATGGTATAACAAAACAGAGACTTGGTTTGTATACTTTGTCACCACCTGAAGGGCATGTGTAAATAATCTCTCAACCTCATCCCATTGAGTATTAATAATATGCATTAAGATCTTCTTTTTCTCAGAGGGGGTTAGTTGTTCTTCGTCCATTACCATATTTACATAATATCTATACCCTTTATCTGTAGGAACTCTGCCTGAAGAAGTGTGAAGATTTTTGAGATATCCCAACTCTTCCAATTCAACCATAATATTTCTGACAGTAGCAGCAGAAATCTTAAGCCTGTATTTACAGACAAGGGCTTTGGATGCAACAGGCATAGCGGTCTCTATGTAAGTTTTAACTATACCTGTAAATATCCTATCCATTCTCTCTTCTTTATTATTTCTTACCATATTCTTACCTCTTTAGCACTCTTTAACACTGAGTGCTAAATATTACAATACAAGATAGCCCTTGTCAAGGAATAATATTAAGAAGTTTAAAAAAATCTTTGAGCTGACCTAGGCTACCTATAATCGCAAAAGGATTCCTAATAATCAACTCTTCTCTGCTGCTAGAGCCTGTTGTAAGGGCAATTGATCTTACTCCAGCGTTATTTGCAGTTTCAACGTCGATAACCATATCACCTACATACACAACCTCTTCGGGCTTTAAATCAAACTTCTTCATAGCCTCTAAAATCATGTCCGGCTTCGGCTTAAAAGCATCCAGCTCATCCCCGCAAATTATATAATCGAAGAATCTATCAATATCAAGATGCTCTATGATAAGCCTGGTAAATATAGCCGGCCTATTGGTTCCAAGGGCTAAGAAATAATCTCTCTCTTTAAGATAACTTAATATCTCCTTTGCATGAGGCAAAAGTTTTGCATATTTAAGGAGTGTATCTCTATGCATTTGGCGATAAAGCGTTAGAGCTTCTATAGCAATATCGTCTGAAAAATAATCCTCCATAAGACTCTTATCCCCTTTACCTACAGCTCTTTTGACCTCAGCAAGAGATAGAGCCTCTAAATTAAACTTTGCCCTTACTGCATTTAGGGCTTTTTCAATTGCAAGATATGCGTCTAAGAGAGTGCCGTCGAGATCAAACATTACAAGCTTAATATTAGACAATTTTCTGCCACCATTTTTCATTCTTACGATACCAATCTATTGTGTTATCTAAACCTCTGCTCAAACTAAAACTATCTTTCCAGCCAAGACTTAAGAGTTTAGAGCTGTCCATAGCATATCTAAAATCATGATCAGCTCTATCCTTAACATACTTAATGGAGCTGGAGGTCTTGCCCATCTTTTTTAAGATTATTTTTGCCAGCTCAATGTTCCTCCTCCTGACTCCAGCAGAGATATTATACACAGATCCCGCTCTACCTTTTCTCAAGATCAATTCAATTGCAAAGCAAGTATCATCGACATAGATCCAGTCTCTTACATTAAATCCTTCTCCATACATAGGTATCTCACCGCCTCTAAGTAAGCTGGTTATAGCTAGGGGTATAAATTTCTCAGGATATTGGTAAGGCCCATAATTGTTGCAAGACCTCACTATGATAACCGGGAAATTATGGCTCCCATGAAACTCCTCTACCGCCCTATCGGCTAAAGCCTTTGTAACTGCATATGGAGAGCTGGGATTTAAGCATGCATCTTCCCCGCAACTTCCCCGTAAGATGCTGCCATAAACCTCATCGGTTGATATTTGCAGAAACAATTCTACTCTACTTTTAAGAGCCAGGTTTAACAAATTATATGTCCCGTAAAAGTTTGTCTTAAAGAAGGGGGCAGCATCATCTATACTTCTATCGACATGAGTATGAGCTGCAAAGTTAACAATTACTCTAACCCCTTTAATAGCCTTTCTAACATCTCTCGCTTCAGTTATATCCCCTTTTATAAAATCAATATCTGAGATAACTTCTCCTAGATTTTCTCTACGGCCAGCATAGCTTAAATTATCCAGAACAGTTACGCAATATCCTTTTTTAATTAAAAAGCGTACGAAATTTGACCCGATAAAACCAGCGCCGCCGGTTACCAAAACCCTCTGCATCTTCTTATGAATCACTCTTTAATTAGATTTTTCTTTATAAGCTCATCAAATGCTTTATCAAACCTATCGAAAGCAGGTTCATTTTTAGCCCATTCAATCAACTCCCCCAACCCAGTTACAAAATCAATCTCAGGCTCCCAATCAAGATACTCTTTAGCATTCTCTATACTTGCATAACAATGCCTTACATCGCCCTTCCTGTAACCACCAGGTATATGGGGTGTTATATTTTTGCCAAACAATTTAGCAAGCTCAAGCGCAACAGATTCTATACTATAAGGCTTTCCATTGCCAAGGTTACAAATCTTATAATCTGACTCACTCTTTTCAATCGCTCTAATAGCCGCTCTCACTACATCCTTAACCGATATAAAATCTCTGCTCTGCTTGCCATCCTCAAAAACAAAAGGAGATTTATCATTTTTAATTCGGGACATAAATATAGCACAGACACCTGTATAAGGATTGGACAACGATTGCCTGGAACCATAGACATTGAAGAACCTGAGAGATGTAACTGGTATGCCATAGGTCTTACCCACTATAAGAGACATCTCTTCCTGAACTTTCTTACCTAAGGCATAGATAGAATTAGGAACTAAAGAGGTATCTTCTGTTGTAGCTATAGGAGTCAGACTGGATGAACAATTGGGGCAGCGCAGCTGCCAATCTTTATCTTGAAGCTGAGACTCTTCTCTTAAAGATGGTTTTACCTTACCACAGCTATCGCAATTATACAGCCCCTCTCCATAGCTCGACATTGAAGCGCTGACTATAACCTTCTTAACTCTATTTTTACTATTTACTAAAATATCCCAAAGGTTTGCTGCTCCAAGGTCATTAACCTCCATATACTTCCTAACTTGATACTGAGACTGCCCTACACCTACCATAGAAGCAAAATGAAAAAGATAGTCACAATCCATAAGAACACTCTTAAAAGAATCATAGTCTCTGATATCTCCATATATATACTCAGCAGCATCATTTAAATAAGAAGGCTTCTTGCCTTGATGAACCTGTTCTTCTAGATTATCGTAAACTAGGACCTCATACCCTTCTCTAAGAAGAGCATCCACTAAATGAGAACCTATAAAACCGCATCCACCGCTAATAACTGCTTTCATCGACTGCCTCCTTTATAATAAAAAGACATCTTAACCTATGCTTTATTTCGATACAATATTAAAAATGGTTTCCCGGAATAAGGATTCTCTTTTATCACAACTTTTGCATTGTAGACCTCTTCTATTATACTGTAGTCCATAACAGAAGATGGTTCTCCGTCTCTGACTACCCTACCTTTATCCATAAGAATAAGTCGATCGCAAAACTCTGCAGAGATATTTAAATCATGTAATATTGTAATCACAGTAAGACCTTCTCTGTTAAGATCGCTTAGAGCATTCATAATATCAAGCTGATGTCCTATATCAAGATGGGTTGTAGGTTCATCCAAAAGCAATAATTCCGGATCCTGGGCAATACTCTGAGCAAATAACACCCTTTGAAGTTCACCGCCTGAGATCTCATCTATCCTGCGGCCCTGTATTTCAGTCAATGAGAATCTCTCAATAACATCTTTAACTCTCTCTAAATCTC
>JAVCCU010000039.1 GCA_030765335.1 Candidatus Kaelpia aquatica
TAGCAAGCGTAGATGTTATAGCTGATGTCAACGTTGTCTTACCGTGATCAACGTGACCTATTGTTCCAATATTTACATGCGGCTTAGTTCGTTCAAACTTTTCTTTAGCCATATTTTACCTCCTGATTTAGCATTAAATCATACTACGCTTAAACTTCTGAGCCCTCGAGCGGATTCGAACCGCCGACCTCGTCCTTACCAAGGAAGCGCTCTACCGTCTGAGCTACAAGGGCTTCTTAATAAACAAAAGACAGAATGAAAAACACCTGTCTTTCAGGTCTTTACCCATTTATCTTTATTTTAAATCTACCGAACTTTGATTAAATATAGCTTATAAGGGAATTGGTGTCAAGAAAAAATTTAAAGAAAAAATAAAAAAAAGGAGACCCGAGTTTTTGATTTAGGAGGAGGGGTTTGGCCACAGGCGGGGGCCTGAGAAGGTTGGGTCTCCTCTTTTGTTTTCTTTAAATTTTCAGAGAACTTTTTGTTCCCCCTTCCGAGCAAGCTCGGAAGGAGGTGATTCTTTCATTAGGCCTCGGCTTTTGCCTTTAGGAAAACCTTTGGTTTTTGTTCTCCCGGCCTTAGTAGTCTAATAAGCAAACTTCATGCCAAAAAAGCAATTAGGTCTTGGATATCAATAAATTGAGCTTAAAACAGAGTATTTTTTATAAAAAGAGCTAAAGAAGTAGGCTAAAAAAACGATTAAACGACCTAACTGTCAACATTAGTTGATAGTAGATGTGTCAAGAAAGGTTGCAACAAAAAAGCCCCGGATAAATCCGGGGCTTTAAAGTTATCTAACTATTTAAGTTTAATACATTCCTCCCATTCCACCCATTCCACCAGGAGGCATGCCAGCCGGCATAGCAGAACCCTTATCATCTTCAGGCTTATCAGTGATAAGAGCCTCTGTTGTAAGAAGCAGAGATGCTATACTAGATGCATTCTCTAAAGCACTTCTTGTAACTTTTGTAGGATCTATTATACCTGCCTCAAACATATTGACATATTTTGACAGATTGACATTGTAACCCACTTCGGGTTTTTCATTTTTAACTTTCTCAAGTATTATCGCACCCTCTTCTCCTGCATTCTTTACAAGCTGTCTTATAGGCTCTTCTAGCGCTCTGCGTATAATATCAATTCCTATCTGCTGATCGCCTTCAAGCTTCAATGACTCAAGCTGAGGTATCGTTCTTAAAAACGCAACTCCGCCTCCAGGAACAATTCCTTCTTCAACTGCTGCACGTGTTGCATGTAACGCATCTTCGACACGAGCCTTCTTCTCTTTCATCTCAGTCTCTGTTGCAGCGCCAACATTGATGACAGCAACTCCACCGGATAACTTTGCCAAACGCTCCTGCAGCTTCTCCCTATCATAATCAGAATCAGAATCTTCGATCTGTTTCTTTATCTGTGCAATTCTTGCCTCCAGATCCTTAGTAGCACCCTCTCCGCCTATGATAATTGTATTATCTTTATCTATATTAACTTTCTTGGCTCTACCTAAATCTTCTATCTCAATACTCTCAAGTTTAATACCAAGATCTTCTGTAATAGCGCGGCCGCCAGTTAAAGTTGCAATATCCTGAAGCATTGCTTTTCTTCTTTCACCATAGCCTGGAGCCTTGACAGCGCATCCGGACAGTGTTCCGCGAATTTTGTTTACAACAAGAGTTGCAAGAGCTTCACCTTCAAGATCTTCAGCAATTATCACAAACGACTTACCTGTTCTTGCAATCTTCTCAAGTAAAGGCAGGAGATCTTTAACAGCAGAGATCTTCTTCTCATATATAAGGATGTAGGGGTCCTCTAAAACCACATCCATTTTCTCTGCATCTGTTACAAAGTATGGAGAAAGGTAGCCCTGATCAAACTGCATACCTTCTACAACTTCAAGGTTGGTTGAAAGAGTCTTAGACTCTTCAACTGTAATAACGCCGTCTTTACCAACCTTCTCCATAGCCTCAGCTATTAACTCACCTATAGAGACATCATTATTGGCTGCAATCATTGCAACCTGAGCAATCTCTTTCTTATCCTTAACCTGCTTAGAGAGCTTCTTCAGTTCCTCAATAACCTTCTCAACAGCTTTTTCAATTCCACGCTTAAGCGCCATAGGGTTTGCACCTGCTGTAACATTCTTGAGACCCTCTTTGTAGATAGCCTCTGCAAGTATTGTTGCAGTAGTAGTTCCATCACCTGCAACATCAGAGGTCTTCTCTGCTACCTCTTTTACGAGCTGTGCTCCCATATTTTCAAAGGAATCCTCAAGCTCAATATCCTTTGCAACTGTAACTCCATCTTTTGTTATTGTAGGGGAACCGAATTTTTTATCCAGAATTACATTTCTCCCCTTAGGACCTAATGTAACTTTAACTGCCGAAGCTAATTTCTCAACCCCTGCTAAAATTTTTCTTCTTGCTTCCTGATCAAATAAAAGTTGTTTTACTGACATTTCATTACCTCCTATTATGCTACTATTGCAAGTATATCGTCTTCTCTTATGATAAGGTATTCTTCTCCTTCAACTGTTACTTCAGTCCCGGAATACTTACCGTACAAAACCTTGTCCTTAACTTTTACTTCGAGTACCTTTACTTCTCCTGTCTCCAGAGTCTTTCCTTGACCTACAGCAATAACCTCACCCTGCTGAGGCTTCTCTTTTGCTGTATCTGGAATCAGAATACCACCCTTGGTCTTCTCTTCTGCCTGCATAGGTTTTATCAAAATTCTGTCCCCTAACGGCTTTACGCTCATCTTCTACCTCCTTTTTGGCATTTACAATAACCGAGTGCTAAACCATGAGATTAAACGATACATCTAAAGATAATTATATGCAAACAAGAATACAAGCTATTTTTAGAACATTTTAAGGCTAAAAAAGATAACAAAGGAATTTAGAGCTATATCTTGCATTTATTAGCCCTAAAAAGAAGATATAAGACTTAAGGCGTTTATTGTTAGCTCTGGAAGATAGATAAAATCTACCTTTGAGTTATCAAGTATCAGTTGAGCATCTCCGCCGGTTATAACTACCAAGCTATTGTTTCCCTCTATTTCTTTGTAATTTTCTATCACTCTATGCACGAGACTGCTAATAGCAGTGAGAACTCCAATCTTAATACAATCTTCTGTATTCCTGCCATAATAGCTCTGGGGAATAGAATCGAAATTTACTTCCGGAAGCATCTCGGTTTTATCTTCAAGAGTTCTGGCTATAGCCTTAAAACCCGGGAAAATAATACCGCCATGAAATTCTCCTTTAGCCGAGATAAGATCTACTGTAATAGCGCTGCCAACATCCACAGAGATAGCAGGATAACCAACCTTCTCTTTGACAAAGTAAGCATTAAGCAATCTATCTTGGCCCAACTTAGAACCCTTGTCATAATTACTTACAATAGGGATACCTACACTCCCACCCACTTTATCTATCTCTACTTGAGCACAAATCCCTTTTAAAAGAATCTCAACAACTCTCTCTTTTTCTGGGGTAACAGATACCATGACTACTCTTTTAAAATCCTTGTCCATCAAGTAAGACCTGAAGGAGCCTAAGTCCTCAAAGCTAAATCTTTCTGGCTTACCTAGGCTGCCCTCAGATTTAACGGCTACACCGATATTAGTATTACCTAAATCTATCAACAGAGTGCTTTTCATATCATCTTATCTTTATCAGCTCTGCAACAGAGAGCACAACCTTATAACCCATATCCCCTCTTATTATTAACCCACAATCCTCTGTTATATCCTCAACAGTCCCCTTGATTATACCACTGCTTGTTGAGGCAGTAATCTCTTTTCCTTTGAGTAAAGCAAAATCAAGCCAGAGTTTTCTTAAATGCCTAAAAGATTCCTCCTCCCAATCTCCTAAATCTTTTTGGAAACTATTAAGAAAATTAGGAATAAAAATATTCCTATCAACTTCTTCTCCACTAAGCAAGAAGATAGAAGTCGCCATATCAGGGAGCTCGCTTAGATCCTGATTGATATTAACCCCGAAACCCAGACCAATAATACCATCTCTCATATTTGCCAGAACACCTGCCAGCTTATTGCCCTCAAACATAACATCGTTTGGCCATCTCATTTTAAAATCAAAACCATACTCCAGGCTTAGATAACGGCAGAGAGAGAGTGAGCCTAGCATAGTAAGACCAGAATATCTTGAAGGAGCAAGCCCCCCTTTAAACAATACGCTCATATAAAGGCCTTTCCCGTAAGACGAATTCCAAACCCTGCCCATTCGGCCATATCCATTTGATTGGCTCTCTGCAACTATCACGGCACCATCTTTGAGGCTATCTGAATTCTCAAAGATATAATCCTGAGTGGAACCAATGCTATCTAGAACAACTAGCTCAGAAGCAAGGGGACCCGCTTTAATCCTTTTTTTTATCTCTATTCGATCTAATTTTTTTGACATTTTTTTTACCCGCAATATCTTTTAATATTTTCAAAATTTCATCCTCAGATATATTATTCTTATCTTTTAAGCTCGATATTAAATCCCTTATTTTAACTGCTTTTTCGAAATGAAGATTTCTCGCCGCCTCCTCCATCTCATTGTAAAGCTCGGCTATTAAAAACTGTAGCTCCAACTCGCCTCTCTCCCCCGCAGCCTCTCTGACAACCTGCCTAGAATCATTATAGAAATCCAAATAATCAGCTATGGCTTTCTTGATAGTCTTGGGCTTTATATTATACTTCCTATTATATCCAAGCTGTATAGCCCTCCTTCTCTCTGTCTCTGATATCGCAAATCGCATCGACTCTGTTATCTTATCGGCATACATAATAACTTTACCATTAATATTTCTGGCAGCTCTGCCTGCAACCTGAATCAGAGACGTTCCAGAACGCAAAAAACCTTCTTTATCGGCATCAAGAATGGCAACCAAAGATACCTCTGGGAGGTCAAGACCTTCTCGAAGCAGATTAACTCCTACTATAACATCAATCTTTTTTAGACGCAGGTCTTTTAAGACCTCGACCCTCTTAATCGTATCTATCTCGGAGTGGAGATATGTAACCTCTATACCTAGCTCAGAAAGATAAGAAGATAGGTCCTCTGCCATCTTCTTTGTGAGAGTAGTTATCAGAGACCGTTCATTCTTTTTTGCTCTATTTTTTATCTGAAATATTAAATCTTCAATCTGGGAATCAGTAGACTTAACCTCTATCTCGGGATCCAAGAGCCCTGTAGGTCTTATGACCTGCTCTGCGACCCGGCGATCACTCTTCTCTATTTCATATTTTGATGGCGTAGCTGAAACATAGAGAACCTTGCTTAACAAAGATTCAAACTCATCAAATTTCAAAGGCCTGTTGTCCAAACAAGACGGAAGGCGAAAACCATGATCAACCAAAGTCTGCTTTCTAGTTCTATCTCCATTATACATCCCTCTTACCTGAGGAATGCTAACATGAGACTCGTCTATGATTAAAAGAAAATCCTTGGGAAAATAATCGAGCAGGCACCAGGGGCGGACCCCAGGAAGACCACCGGACAGATGTCTGGAATAATTCTCAATCCCATGACAATAGCCAACCTCTTTTAACATCTCGATATCATATTTGGTTCTTGAAAGAAGCCGTTGATATTCAAGAATTTTATCCTCATTCTTAAGTTCACCTAGCCTTATTTCTAACTCATCCTCTATAGATAAGACAGCTAGATTAATCCTCTCTTCAGTTGCAACAAAATGTTTTGCCGGATAAAGCAGAAATTTATCTAACTCAGATACAGTATCACCTGTTATAAAGTCAATCTCTGAAATCTTGACCACCTTATCGTCGCAAAGCTGAATACGGTATGGGAGCTCAGCATATGCAGGAAAGACATCTATGAGTTCACCTTTAACCCTAAAAAACTTTCTCTTTAGTTCAATATCATTTCTTTCATATTGAATATCAAGGAGCCCTCTAAGAATATCATCTCTAGATATAGTCTCTCCCTTCTTAAGCGCAAACAGAAGCTCTCTATACTCCCGCGGAGAACCTAGATTATAGATGCAAGATACAGATGCAACTACTATTACATCATCTCTGCTCATGAGAGCTGAAGTAGACCTCAGTCTCAATTTATCTAACTCATCATTGATAGCTGCATCCTTCTCTATATAGGTATCCGTAACAGGGATATATGCTTCAGGCTGATAGTAATCATAATAGCTTACAAAATACTCAACAGCATTATGAGGGAAAAAATCTTTAAACTCTCTATAGAGCTGGGCTGCAAGAGTCTTATTGTGCGAGATAACAAGAGTGGGTAAGCCAATGTTCTTTATCAGATTAGCAGCCGTAAAAGTCTTGCCGCTTCCGGTAACTCCAAGAAGGGTCTGTCTAGATGAAGACCTGAACCCTTTAGTTAAAGCTTCTATTGCTTCAGGCTGGTCTCCCTTAGGACTATAATTACTTACTAATTCAAAGCTCATCGACTATGACTTAAACAACGAAAAACCACCCCACGATATTAAGCTCACAATAACAGCCGCAATAATAACACCTAGCGTAATTGCAAGAAAAGATTTTTTAAATCTCATCTTGAAGATGCTAGCAGCAAAAGATCCAGTCCAGGCTCCTGTTGTTGGAAATGGAATTGCAACAAAGAGAATTAGACCCAAAAACTCATACTTTTCAATTAGAGCCGCCTTGCGTTTAGTTCTCTCTTCTAGCCAATTGAAGAATTTTGAAAAACAGGACAGTCTTCTCAATCTTTCAGTAATCGGAGAGAAAACAAAGAGCAGAATAGGAACAGGTAGAATATTTCCGATCACGGAGAAGAGAAAAGCCTCGTAAGGATCAAACCCCATCTTTATAGCTAAAGGTATTGCGCCCCGCAATTCTAAAACAGGTGCGGCTGCAATTAAAATTACCCAAAGAATATTATTCATAATTTAGTTTTGAAAGCCATACTCTCCTATTAAAGGCACAAATGAACAATCACAAAGCACTTCTTTTTTGATACCATCATCTTCTTTTATCCCCAAAGTTAACTTCTGACAATCTTTATCGCCTAAAGGAATAACTATCTTCCCCTTTGGGTTTAATTGCTGAATTAATAGCTCTGGTATCCTTTTTGAAGCCGCAGCTACCATTATCTTATCATAAGGAGCATGCTTTTCCCAACCCATACTGCCATCGCCTAGTTTATAAAATATATTACGGCAGCCAGAATCTTTTAAGCGAGGCTCTGCTCTTTCAATAAGCAAAGATATTCTTTCAACGGTATAAACCTCTTTTGATAACAGCGAGAGTATTGCAGTCTGATATCCGCTGCCTGTCCCAATCTCCAAAACTCTGTCTTCTCTGGTTAAAGATAATGCTTCTGTCATAAGCGCAACTATGAAGGGTTGGGATATTGTCTGACCATCTTCGATAAGTAAAGGGCTGTCTATATAAGCGTTGCCTCTAGCGCTCTCCGGAACAAAAGCGGCTCTATCTATCTCTTTCATAACCAAAAGCAATCTATTATCTTTTATGCCCCGGGCTTGAATCTGAGACTCTACCATTTTCAATAACTGAGATTTAAAACCATTCATCTACCGCAGAGGACTTTGAAAAAATATCTCAAGAAACGCATCGTATCCCGGAAAGGCCTGATATGGCTTCTTCTGCCTTTTAGGTAGACTGAAGAGATATTAACAGACTCTATCCTACATCCTTTATTTATAGATTTAAGCAGTATCTCTGATTCAACTTCAAACTTATTGCTAGATATGTTTAGACCTGAAAGCGTATGCTCTCTCAATAATTTCAACCCGCATTGCGTATCCGGAATATATACCTTAGCAATACAAGAGAGTGCTTTGGAGATCAGAGTATTTGTCGTCTTTCTTATCCAAGGCATATTCTGCGGACGCCACATTCTATTTCCTATGATTATATCAGCGCTTGAATTTAAAGATACATTATATATAGCAATTAAGTCTTCTACCTTATGCTGTCCGTCAGCATCAGCAACTATAATATCTTTATAGCCCTTGCTCTCTGCATAATCGAAACCTCTTTTTAGCGCAGCACCTTTACCCATATTGATCTCATTTTTTAACACTGCAACCGAATAAGAACCTGCTAGCTGATAAGTGTCGTCTATAGAGCCATCATCGACGACAAGAATGTCAAAAAGGTTAGGTCTTAATATATCCTCTAAAACACCGCCCAGTAACCTCTCTTCATTATGTGCAGGAATAACTACTAATGGCTTCATAGTAGCTATAGTATAAAGCAGTTGAATTAAAAATTAAATATTAAATATTAAAAGTGGGGAAATTTTATTGAACAGGGTAAGCTTCGACAACATGCTCGTGCTTATATAAAACCCTATAGACCTTATTTTTGTAAAGAGCGAAGAACTCGCCTTTACCAATATAACTTAAAGTAGTCTTACCTGACTCAGAGTCCACGATCTTTTTAATATAGAGATGACTTAAAACGTCTCCATCGTGAATCTTCTTAACAATATCGTTAAACTCCGCCTGAGACCTGATGACTCTCTCTTCTTTTATATCGTAGCTGTAATTTTTATGTATCTCAATCCTACTGCCGCAATTCTCCAGACAGCTCTGAAATGAGATATACTTCTTTCTCCGATCATCCGAAAGCTCCCTTTTATAGTAAAGTTCTTTCATAATTTTATCTCCTTGCCGTATTTATACCATCTAAACATAGTAAAATCAAGTTTTGTAAATATTTTTATAAAGTGTATAAAATAAACCAATAAAACCTTGTACAACATTGATAAGCAAAAGATTGGGTTTAAATACGCTATTATTTACAACTTTTCTTAAATTTTATCCTCTTCTCTTCCCCTCTTATCAACCTAATAAGATTAGCCTGATGGCGAAATATTATCAGGGCTGAATATATAGTTATAAAGGATAATAAGAACGGCTGCTCGCCCCTAATAAGAAGAATTATAGGTAAAATTAAGATTGCTGAAATCGAAGAGAGTGAAACAATTTTAAAAATACTAAACACAACAATCCAACTTGAGGCAGCAAATAAACAAAAAATAGGATTTATACCTAAAAGAACTCCTAATGTAGTTGCGACACCTTTGCCGCCTTTAAAGCGAAGGAAAGGAGTCCAACAGTGACCAACAATAACAGCCAACCCTGCTACATATATAATGCTTTGAGGCGCTAGCTTTACAACCAGAAAACCTTTAAGAATATCTAACAAAAGAACTAATACTCCGGCAATCGGACCAACAACTCTAAGCACATTTGTCGCACCAACATTGCCGCTACCTCTCTTTCTGATATCAACTCTGGAAAAAACTCTAGATATAATATAGGCGAATGGAACCCCTCCTACTATGTAAGCAAAGAAGATAAAGACTGCCTCTCTCATAACTACCTCTCCTTTTTCCCGTTAAATACCATATTGATAGGTGATCCAAAGAATCCAAATTTACGACGTAATCTTCGCTCAAGAAAATTTAAGTAGTTCTTCTTTATTAACTCAGGATGATTTACGGTAAAGACCATCTTGGGAGGATAGGTATCAACTTGAGCACCGTAATACATCTTGAAAATTTTCTTACCCTTGGCCAGACCGGGATGAGCATCTTTTATTTCTTCAATAAAACTATTTAACTGCGACGTCTTTACCCTTAAGCCCATATTCTCATAGACCGACTTGGCAATCAGGAGCACTTCCTCTAACCCCTCCCTCTCTGTAGCTGAGAAATAAGTAACGGGAATATGCTCTATGATGGGCAACCTCTCTTTTATTAATTCCTCATACTCGCCCAAGGATTTTTCGATAAGGTCTTTTTTGTTTATACCTAACACTATTCCTTTTTTAGCTTCCCAGATATTATAAATATAATGAAGGTCGTCTTTCCTTATCCCATCATAACCGTCTATCATAAAGAGAACAACGTCAGCCTCATCTATTGTTTTTCTAGTCCTAACAGAACTGAAATAATCAATACCTGCTTTTATTTTTCCTTTATGCCGTATGCCAGCAGTATCGACAAGAATAAACTCAGAATCTTTAAATTTTAAAGACGTATTTATCGCATCTCTTGTAGTCCCAGGCTTATCATCAACTAAGACACGGTCATCATCCAAAACTGCATTTAAGAAAGAGGACTTACCTACGTTGGGCCTGCCTATAATAGCAAGCCTGATAGCTCCGCTCACCTCTTCTCTCTGAGGTATTAAAGGAAGACGCTCTTTCAAGATGTCTAATAACCGGTCTACCGCTCTTCCATGCATGGCTGAGATAGCAACTACATCATCTATGCCGAGACCGTAAAATTCAGAGAGAGCCGGCTCCATCTTCTGGTTATCTACTTTATTTACCACCACTACAGCCTCTTTCTCTTCTAGGCGCAAGATATCGGCTATCTCCTTATCTAGCGGATGAAGCCCCTCCACCGCATCAACAACAAGGACTGCAATATCAGACTCTCGAATAGCTTTTAAGCTCTGCGCTCTAACTTTAACAGAGATATCTTTTTTAAGATCCTCTGATGTTACAATGCCTCCGGTATCTATAAGAGTAAAGTAGGCACCTTCCCACTCTGATTCGCCATACAATCTATCCCTTGTAACCCCCTTGCTTTTCTCTATAATTGCACGCCTTGAACCTAGGAGACGATTGAAGAGAGTAGACTTACCTACATTTGGTCTGCCAACAATTGCAACTACAGGATAGGATAACATTTTAAGCTCGGATCTCTCTAACAAAATAGCCTATTCCAGCTAAAGCTGTAATTATACCGGTGAGATGCCAAATATATGGTGCATACGGGAACAGCAAAAAACCTGATATTATTGATGCCATCTGCAAAAACACAGCAATCTTACCCAAGTAAGATGGTACTATATGAAGCCTGCCCTCTAAGTGTAGTATGAGGCTTCCTAGTGCTATAAAAAAATCTCTTGAGAATACCACTACAACCACCCAGAAAGGAAGACCTATAGCTTCTTTAAACTCCGGCTTAAATATAAGTATAAGAAACGA
>JAVCCU010000040.1 GCA_030765335.1 Candidatus Kaelpia aquatica
CAAAAGTTATGGCTGGTAAGAGTCTGTCCGAGCTTGGATTAATTGTAGAGAGGATGCCAAGTTATTTTTCTGTTAAAGAGTCTGTATTGCCTTTTTCAAGGTTTTCTGGAGTGGATATCATATTGGGCCCTGAGATGAAATCTACAGGAGAGGTCATGGGTATAGACAGATCTTTTGGTGTAGCATTTTATAAATCTCAAATGGCTGCCGGGACTACTTTGCCTAGCAAAGGGGCTGTGTTTATAAGTGTTAAGGACGACGATAAAAGAGACATTGTTTTTATTGCTAAAAAACTTTTTGATATGGGTTTTAAAATTTTAGCTACAAAAGGTACTTTAAAAGTTTTAATTTCTAACAGTATAGATGCGGGGATTGTGAATAAGATAAGCGAGAGTAGTAATCAGATTTTAGATCTAATCAAAGAAGGGAAGATAGACTTAATAATCAATACACCCTCTGGTGGTAGAAGTCAGTCTGACATGAAACCGATAAGAAGTTTCGCGGTATTACAAGGTATACCCTGCATTACTACAATCCATGGAGCTCAAGCGGCAGTCAATGGAATAGAGTCTCTAATTAAAGGAGATTTTACAGTTAATTCTATACAAGATTATATGGGTATTCTAGATAAAGAGAAGAGATAAGGTAAAACAGATTACCAGAGTTAATAAAGGCTCTAGAAAGGAATATAGGTTGACTTAATGTGTGGAATATTTGGAACGATAGGGCATAAGGATGCAGCAAGACTTACTTATCTTGGGCTCTACGCTTTGCAGCATAGAGGAGAAGAGAGTGCTGGTATTATTAGTTATGACGGTAAGAGATTGAGAAGTCATACTGGCATGGGAGTTGTGCGCGATCTATTTACTGAGAAGATAATACGTTCTTTACGTGGAGATATAGCCTTGGGTCATGTTCGTTATTCTACTACTGGTTCTAGTGTCAGAACTAATATCCAGCCTTTCTTAGTAAAACATAAAAAAGGTCATATTGCTATAGCTCACAATGGTAATCTTACTAATATTTTAGAATTGCGAGAACGATTAGAAGAGAGGGGTTCTATTTTTCAGACGACTATGGATTCTGAGGTGATAGTGCATCTTATTGTTCAATCTGCTCATAATGAAATTAAAGATAGAGTAACAAGTGCATTAGCTAAATTAGATGGAGCCTATTCGTTAGTTTTAATGATAGACGATATTTTAATAGGGGCTAGAGATCCCCATGGATTTCGACCATTATGTTTAGGTAAGATTGATGGAGCGTATACTCTCTCCAGCGAGACGTCTGCTTTTGACCTTATCCAAGCAGAATATATTAGAGATATTGAACCTGGAGAGATAGTATTGATAAAGGATAACAAAGTAGAATCAATCAAGCCCTTTCCTAAAGTCAAAAATTCATTATGTATATTTGAATATATATATTTCTCAAGACCAGATAGTAATATATTTGGGGGAAATGTTTATCTTACGCGGAAACGTTTAGGTGAACAATTAGCAAAAGAGTGTCCTGCTAAGTGTGATTTAGTTATTCCAATTCCTGATTCAGGTAGTTATGCTGCGGTAGGGTTTGCTAAGAAATCTAAATCTCCGCTAGAAATAGGTATGATACGCAACCATTATGTAGGCAGGACCTTTATCCAGCCAACTCAGTCTATACGAGATTTTAAAGTAAAGGTTAAGCTCAACCCTATAAAAGAAGTTCTAAAAGGTAAGACTATTGCTGTTATCGAAGATTCTATTGTTCGGGGCACAACAAGTAAAGCTAGGATTAAGACTTTACGGGAAGCGGGGGCAAAGGAGATTCACATGAGGGTTAGTTGTCCTCCATTAAAATACCCTTGTTTTTATGGAATAGATTTTCCTACAAAGAGAGAATTGATTGCTGCTAAATATCCTATTAATAAGATAAGAGATTTTATAGGCTTAGATAGCTTGAAATACTTAAGTATCGAAGGCATGCTTAAATCGATGCTATTACCTAAAGACAAGTTTTGTACTGCTTGCTTTGATGGAAAATACCCTACTAAGATACCTAAGAAGATATCTAAAAATGTGTTAGAAAGGAGGAGGTTAAATGTCTAAGTATATCTTTATAACCGGTGGTGTTGTTTCAAGTCTTGGTAAAGGTATTGCTGCGGCATCTATAGCTAAGTTGCTCGAAGAGAGAGGTTTAACAGTAACGCTTATTAAATGCGATCCTTATCTTAATGTAGATCCTGGAACTATGAATCCTTTTCAGCATGGTGAGGTATATGTTACTGAAGATGGAGCAGAAACCGATCTTGATCTAGGGCATTATGAGCGTTTCACAAATGCTAAATTGACGAAATATAACAATATTACTGCTGGTAAGATCTATGAATCTGTAATATCGAAGGAGAGGAGGGGAGATTATTTAGGTAAGACTGTTCAGATAATACCCCATATAACTGATGAAATAAAGAATGGGATAAAGAAGGTAGCCTACGATCAGAGGGTTGATGTTGTTATAGTAGAGATAGGCGGTACTGTTGGAGATATCGAGAGTTTGCCATTTCTTGAAGCCATTAGACAACTAATGCTTGAAGTCGGGGCGGGCTATGCTATCAGTATACACGTAACTCTCGTTCCTTATTTAAAGGCTGCTGGTGAGATTAAGACTAAGCCTACGCAGCATAGCGTGGGTAGATTGAGAGAGATAGGAATAATCCCCAATATTATTTTATGTAGGAGCGAGAGAAAGATTAGTAAAGAAGCAAAAGATAAAATAGCTCTTTTTTGCAATGTGAATAAAGAGGCTGTTATCCCGGCGATAGATGTAAAGAGCATATATGAGTTGCCTTTAATTCTTGAAGAGGAAGGATTAGATAAATTAATTGTCCGGGATCTCAATTTAAAATGTGAAGATAAGAAGCTTTCTAGATGGGGAAAAGATGTTGTTGAAAGAATAAAGTCCCCCTCTAAACAAGTCTCTATAGCGGTGGTTGGAAAGTATATCACTCTTCAAGATGCTTATAAGTCTATATATGAGGCTTTGATTCATGGGTCTATAGCAAATGATGCAAAGTTGAATATAAAGAGAATAGACTCCGAAGATTTAGAAAAAAGTGGGGTTGAAAAAAAACTCAGTGGTGTAAGCGGTATTCTTATTCCAGGAGGTTTTGGACATAGAGGAATAGAAGGGAAGATTAAAGCAGCCCAGTTTGCAAGGGAGAACAATATTCCATTCTTTGGTATCTGTTTAGGAATGCAGATAGCAGTGATAGAGTTTGCTAGAAATGTCTCAGGGCTTAAAGATTCTAATTCTACAGAGTTTGACAAAGAGACTAAATATCCGGTCATCAGTCTTTTGGAAGAGCAGGAAAAAATAGAGAGTAAGGGCGCTACGATGCGTTTAGGTGCTTATGAATGCAGACTTAAGCAAAATACATTAGCTTATTCTATATACAAACAGAGTAAGATGCTGGAGAGACATAGGCATAGATATGAGTTTAATAATAATTATCGTGAGAGGTTAGGCGCAGGAGGTATGGTATTCTCTGGGCTTAATCCAGATAAAGATTTAGTTGAGATGATAGAGATTAAAGAGCATCCTTGGTTTATTGCCTGTCAGTTTCATCCAGAATTTAAATCTAAACCTGACAAGGCCCATCCTCTGTTCAGAGAATTTATAGCTGCAGCTCTTAAGAAGTAAAGATAGCAATTTGATTCATCTGTTATTAAGGCAAATGAAGATTTGAAAAGCATCCTTAACACACCGTCATTTCTTTATAAAATCTCCGAAGCATATGGATAGGGTATCAGGCACAGATTGTGAGAAATAACCATCTTTATATAATAACAGGAAATGTTCTCGACGGTTCAAGAGAAAAGGCATTTAAAAGGTATGATCGGTATGAAAACATTCTTTTAAGCATGGTCAAATCATTTGATTTTGATTAACATGTGAGATAGTTTATTGTAAATGTAAGAAAATCATAGTCAAGCAAGCTCCTATTTGCGTAAGAATTTACTCATTCTTAGCTAGATGTCCAGCCTTATGGGGTGAACATCTTGTAACTGTTTAAAAGTAAAAGAGTTATGAAAATTAACACTCTGAAATACCGGACAAAATTGGACAAATTAGCCTGTTAAATACAAGTTCGAGCCTCTTCCGGGGCGGCGATAATACCATTAAAACTATATCTCTGATTAGCACGTTGTTCCTATATTTTCGGTTGTATAGTACCTTTTTGTATGTATAATACTCAGAGATAGTGTTATGCCTAATGTTTGTACGGGGAGCCATCTATTTTGCTCGGAAATGTTGAACAGAGAATTTAACAGTCCCGAACAATAGTTGTCATTCGGGACTGTTTTTTATCTCGCCAAGAGTTAAAGACTTAGAGCATTATAGCAGAAGTTAACTCAACCGATAAAACCTCTCTGTTTACAAATGTGAATAAAGCTCTCTTAAAAACATGCAAAATATCTGTTTTTATACCTCTCGTTATCTCTAAATTCCACCATTATCAAAAGATGGTATTTAACAGTGTTTTTGCTATTTATTGATTATTTTGCCCCATAAATATCTTTACATGCCTGCCTGTTAAATTGATTTTTGAAGAAATTGGTAGCGTAGCTTCTATATCTCTGATTAACATGCTATTCCTATATTTTAGGTCTATTTGGCATTAATGCGTAATAAAATAGTATAAAGACGCCAACTGTTTTATTAATGCAGAAAATAGTAGGATTGATTAATGCAGTAAGAGTTGTGTCAGTATTATCCGTCGAACAATTCTTTAGCTTCTTGAAGTATTCGTCGTGCCTCACTGGGTTCAATTAGTTGATTATCCATAATTATTCCTGCTTCTGCTCGTGAAGAATCCATATCATTATCAGTGAGATATGCTATTACACTTGATATCCCAAGCATATGTAGTTCATATTTTGCTGCAATTCTGGCACCAACTATAATTGTACGTGCTGTAATTGTACTCATATTTCTGCTCTCAGCAAAATATTTAGATGCTGAATTAAGATATAAATTTCCTTTAAGGTAGCTTTGAAGTGTAAGTTTTTCATCTCTCGTCAAAGAGCCTCCAAAATTATTAGAGGTTAGGATATCGTAGTTTCGAATCACATCTTCACAGAAAATTATTCCCCATGCCACCTGTATGTCAGTAAAATTAGAGTCTGCTTTAATTCTTCGGGCAAAACATGGATTGGATAATAATAAAATGGAACAAAAAACAAATAATATAATGAAACTAAATTTTCTATTCATATATGTTTTCATTTGTACTCCTTTTTTATATTTATCCCATATAATTTCATTGTTGTCAAATAGTTGGTTAACTATTGAATAAATGTTGAGTATTTCAAAATACGCAGGTGCTATCTTCAGTATTATTGGTTAAAAAGTTGCGCAACTTATCCAAGGCTGAGAATAAATAGCTATAGCATAATAATTTACAATAAATAGTCTTTTCACGCAGTAGGGGTAATTTTATCTCCAATTGGTACAATATAAATATCTTTAGTAAGTTTGTAAAATACTGTTTTTTATGGTATAAATCAGATATATATGGAAAACCTAAATATAATTAACCGTCGATACGCCATTCTTTTAATAACAACATTTGTTTTTATTGCAATGTTTTCACCGATAGCTAGTTCTGAAGAAGAGAGGGGATGTACTTTTGGGGCATTACCACCTTCTAATTATTTTACTGGCTTTGACTCTAGTATTAATAACCCTTTAGTTTTAGAGGGCATTTCTTTTGGGTCTATTGACCTAGATAACCTAGGGTTTATAATAACCAACATTTCTGATATTTTTGATGCAGCTGTTCTAATAGATACGATTATTGATGAGTCTGACTACAATATACGAAATGAAACAATAAATCGTATAGAAAATATAGGTGATGAAAATGATTTAGAGGTAGCTAAAAATGTGAATCTTTTGTTTTATGGCGAAGATTTTTACGAAAGAGAGGAAGCTCTTAATAGATTGATAGATTTAGGGGATTATCATGTGGTAGAACCTTTGATGAGAACATTGAGCGAGGGTTGCTTGGTTTTTCGCATTCATGCAGCCAAAGCATTGGGAGATATAGGCGATCTTCGTGCAGTAGATCCTTTAATAGAAGCTTTAAGCGATGAAGATCATCAGGTCAGAGAAGGGGCAGCCAAAGCATTGGGAGATATAGGAGAACCTGCCGTAGATTCTTTAATAGAAGCTTTAAGTGATGAGAATTCTATGAGTTCTATGGTTATATGTATGTTGTCTAAAGCATTGTCTTACATAGGAGAACCTGCCGTAGATCCTTTAATAGAAGCTTTAAGCGATGAAGATCATCAGGTCAGGGAAGGGGCAGCGCAGGTATTAGGAAAAATATTAGAGGGAAGAAATTTAATCGGTGGGAGAGAAGTAGTTGAGGTATTGGAGAATACATTAGTAGGTATAAGCGATCTTTGCATCATAGATCTTTTTATAGAAAACTTAGATTCTCGGGTTGAAAGAGGATTAATTGAAGCATTGTCTTACATAGGAGAACCTGCCGTAGATCCTTTAATAGAAGCTTTAAGCGATGAAGATCATCAGGTCAGGGAAGGGGCAGCCAAAGCATTGGGAGATATAGGCGATCTTCGTGCAGTAGATCCTTTAATAGAAGCTTTAAGCGATGAAGATCATCAGGTCAGAG
>JAVCCU010000041.1 GCA_030765335.1 Candidatus Kaelpia aquatica
ACCTCTGGTGTACCGGTTGTTCTGTCAAGGGCAAATGCCGGGTAGCTATGTTCGGTGTGGATAAGCGCTGAAGGCATCTAAGCGCGAAGCCCATTCCAAGATTAGGCGTCCCCTCTGACTTCGGTCAGAGATAAGGCACCTCGGAGACTACGAGGTTGATAGGCCCCAGGTGTAAGGCTAGCGATGGTTTTAGCCGAGGGGTACTAATATGCCGAATGGCTTGACTATCTTACTTATATCTTTATATCCTTAAATAAAATCAGCTTATAGCCTTAAAAACTATAAGCTGATAGCAATAATATTATAAATTATTCCTGGTGGTTATAGAACTGGGGCTACACCCGTTCCCATTCCGAATACGGAAGTTAAGCCCAGTATCGCCGATGGTACTGCCCTGGAGACGGGGTGGGAGAGTAGGACGCTGCCAGGTTTTTTTATTTTATGGGGGTTCTCTTTCTTTATTTGACTTTCATTATATAAGATGCTATAAATAACTTGTGGGCAAACAAGGAGGGAGAATGGTAAAAAAAGTATTTATAGCCGCTTCTCTATTAGTTTTATTATCAGTATATGCATTCGCATCTACTGTCTTTGTTATTGATTCTTCATATAATAATCATGGCGGTAAAGTCTGCAGTATAATTCAAGAGCAGGCGCCGGATGCCGATGTTGAATTTATTAAGATTGCTAATACTGCTGAGATATCTAATTTTACAGTTATATCAGCAATCTACGATGTTGTAGATAGAGTTAAAAGAGATAAAGAGTTAAGAGATGAAGGAGTTGTTTTAAACCTGAGCTTAGGCTCTTCTCATTATTCCCAGTCTTTAGCTGATGCGATTAAGGCTGCCCAAAATGCAGGCATAGTTGTTGTTGCAGCTGCTGGCAATGACGGGCAATACGCTACTAATTATCCCGCGGCATTACCCGGAGTAATCTCAGTTGGAGCGCTTGAGTATGACTATTATAGTAAGAAATATGTAACAGCTAAGTATTCTGGCTCTGGCAGAGTTTGGGCTCCAGCAAAGCATGCAGGCACGTCTTTCTCTTCTCCATTCGTTGCAGGTTCTATTGCTAATCTTATGGATAAGAATGATATCGGGGCTTATGAGGCTTCGAGGATAGTTTTAAATAATGCTCGAAATAATAATGGCGTAGTTAGCCCAAAAGAGGTTTCCGTGAGGAAGCCGTCTAATTATCAAGCTCCAAAACAGATTGTTCCTGATAGTGAGATTGTTTATAGATTGATTGCATTCATCCTATTTAGACATAGCAGGTTTCATTCTAATATCGTTAGAGCTATGCTTACAACACCTTCAAGCGGTATTGTAAGGCCCGATTTTAGGGCTGTTCTTATTCCAAGAAGAGGAGTGAGCGGTTCAAGTAGGTTCCCTATATATAAAGGAAGCGGAAGATTCTTTAGATGACCCCGTTATCTATTCTTTTATTAAATCCGGCATCTTTTTTAAATAGAGTGAATAATTCAAGAGTTTTTTATGTTTTTGATGCTGATGCGGTATTAGAGTTTGAGTTGGCTGAGCTGGATCTTAGCTTTGCAGGGGGATAAAACCTATGCTTGCAACTAAAGTTACAGTAAAAAACGGTTTTCAAGTAGTAGAAAAAACACAGCTATTTCTAATGTGTTGCTATTAAAAAGGATAGAGTTTATTTTTTTTTCAATATTTTAGGCATGAATCTTGAATATAAAGAGACGAGGTGAAAGAATGAAAGAGATAAAGTTGCAGACAATATTGAAAGTGCACTTAAAAGTAATAAAAGTTTCAGTGTGCAACTTTTTGTTAAAAAGTTATGAAAAACTTTTGGTAAGTTTGACAACTAAGTATTTATGTGCTATAAATACCATTGATGGAGAGAAAAGATATGAAAATTAAAATTTTGTTGAGTTTAGTTTTAATATTTGGATTGAGTATCTCTGGGTACTGTGCAGATCCTACCGCTCAACTTCATACAGAGACTATGTCTGATACTGGAATAGATGTTAGAGGTTCAGATATAATGATTAATCTAGGGGAAGATCTGCTTCCAGAATACGAGGTTTCTCTTATTGAAATGATAGTTATAAGAGAAAATGGGAATATAGTCAACGTTGAAGGTGTAGAGCATGGACTCAATGAAGATGGTAGTATTAAATATTCAAAGCCTCTAGACCTTGAAGGGATAAACTTAAATGGAAATGAATAAGAGTGGGTATAAATATTTGGTGATAGTTGCGAGCATTATAGCAGTATTATTTTTATTTAATAGTGCCATATCTTTTGCAGAAGAGTCTGAAGAAAGTAATGATAAAGAAGGGCGGCTCCCAGTAAGTAGCAGCAATGATGGTCAAAGGATGCAGCCTGTTTTAGAGTCTGATTCGGGAGGACAATCAGGAGATAGCGAGCAGAATGGTGAAGATCAAAAAGGGTTTCAGACAACAATTAAGTCAAACATTCGCTATAATAGTAAAGGCCGAGAGGTTGGCTGGGATGAAGAAAGATATGATTCTACCACACCGGATAAGATTGTATACGCTCATATAGAGGTTGAGTATGATGAGAATGTTCTTGATAGAGTAGTCCGTTATTATGAAGAGGGACATGCAGTAGGTCTTCCAGATGAGGGTGCATCAGAGGGGTTAGACAACCATTATACCTTAGAGAGAACCTATGACAGCTTTAATGATAATAATCAGGTTACCGGTTATACGGAGATTTATGATGGTGAGGACGAACACAGGGAGTCTTGTGTAACGAATATAATATATGATGAGAATGGTAATAAGAGTAGCTATCATGAAGAGGGCAGCAATGAGGATGGAACTTACTCTTTTGATAGAACCAATATCCGTTATAATAGTCTGAATCAAATAGTTGAATATAATGAGAGCGGAATTGATGTTGAGGATAATCAATATACCTCTCATACATATGGTATAACTTACAATTCTTACGGACAAAGAACTGGATATGTTACAGATAGTACGAGCTCAGGAAGCAATACTGAGCCCAGTGAAGATGGCTCATCAGAAACTACGACTACATCTACGAGCAGTTCCCATAGTGTTGTTACTAATATGAAATACAACACTTTAGGGCAGATGATAAGCTATGACGGTAGCTCTACATTTAATAGTATAGGGCACTCTGTCACTACTTATGTAGGATATCCTGGCAGGGAGACTGTATCAGATTATAGCTCTAGCGGTAGTTCTCAGACTGATTGGAAAGCTACTTATGATGAATATGGAGTTCAGACTGAATGCGGTACCAAGAGTAGTCAAAGCCATACTACAGGGACTTCAGTTACAACCGATGAAGCCAACCCTGATCTGGTAATTACTTCAGAGTTTTCAAGAGATTATGTTGATGGGCAGATGACGTATTCTTATGAAACTAGCCATAGTTCAGCATCTCCGGGTTTAACTACAACTGTTGAAAGAACTAATATAAGTTATAGTCAGTCACCTGTATATGATTGGGAAGAGAATGAATGGGATGCAGGCTTCAGCACAAGTTATACTGAAGTTGCTCATAGATATGGAAGCTATACTGATGAAGAAGGGAATTTACATCAGATAGATGAGACTATAACAACAAGCAGGTTAAGTACTACTCAAAATGAGTTAGAGCAGGTCACAGGTTATACTGAAGAGATTACTACCGTAGATCATACTAATTCAGATCAGTCTAGTACTGTGAGAGTAGAAATGTCTGATATGGTTTATGATGATAGCGGTCGTACGCTTAGCTATACTCAAATAACTACTACAGAAGGAGTTACTACTACCACAACTCGTTTAAATACACAATATAATTCTTGGGGTCAAGTTATAGAGTATGATGAAGATAGAGTTAGCTCTACAGATCTGAGTATTGTTACTCATATTCATAAAGAAGAAATAGAATACAACAGTTTTGGTCAGCTTACTCAATCGTTAGAGATACATAGAGATTCATCAGATGCAATAACCACTGTTCTAACATTAGGAGTTATATATAACGATTTAGGTGAAAGAGTAAAATCTTCTATCATTAACGATGTAATAGGCGGTCTTTCTTATCAAGAGACCCTAGAGTATGTAAGAAATTTTTATAAGGCTCTGAATGATGAGGAATTAAGGGACGCATATGGTTCTTTTGATATCTATGGTGATTTCACTGCTCTTACTGATGGAGCAATATATGTTGCAGATATTATAGCAGAAAATGATGGCATGAGTTTTGAAGAGGCATTAGAAATCGCAATTGAAGAAGTAGGTGGGGGGCATAATGAAACTTAAAAAGAAATTTAATTCTATAAGTTTTCTTCTAATAATAGTAAGTTTTGCAACATTTTTGCAGAAACCAGCAGCAGCTCAAGAATCAGGAGAGTATTTTAAATCAGGCAGATTGTATTATATAAACAGAGATATTGCTAAGGCAAAAAATTGCTTTGAGACAGCCCTAAAACTTAATCCTGAATACGCTGAAGCCTGGCGTGAATTAGGGGTGTGCTATATGGAGGAAGGGGATTTTGAGAAAGCGATAAACTTGCTTAGTCAATCTTTAGAATTAAACCCTGATTCTCCAAAATCCAACTATGCTATAGCTGTGGCTTATCTTAAGAAGGAAGAGCCGGATGTGGAGTTAGCAAAGAAATGTTATAACAAAGCTGTGAAGCTAGGATACAGTATTCCAGAGTGGTTTCTCTCTTTTCTTCAGCGTTGCGAAGAGGGGGTAAAAGTATATGAATAGTTTTAAAAAGTTATGGTTATGCTTGAAAAAAATAGATTTATGTGGTATAATTAAGGTAAGGAAAGATGGTAAGACAAATTAATGTAGTTAACAAAGGAGGCAGAAAGATGAAGAGAATATTGAGAAGTATATGCGGAGTTACTTTGGGTTTATTTGTTCTTTCAATATCTGCTTTTGGGAATGGATGGGGTAATCCTGGGAGTAGCATTACTGATGTTGATTTGCCCAATGGTTTTGAGTTAGACACAGGTTTTGCTGAAGTACCCCTACCTGCTAATGAAGATAGAATGGAAGTTCAGATAATAAGTACTAAGTCGACATATCTCGGTGATGGAAGATATTCCACTGAACAATCTATTTGGTCCTTGGTAGAGAAAGAGATTGATGGAGTCATGGAAATGGTATGGGAGCAACATTTTGTCTCCTCTCAGAACATAGATAGCTCTTCGTCCGCTGATGGAAGTTATAGTCGAACATCATCGATAGTTACAGAAGTAGATGGAACAGAAAGTTTAAGAGTAACAGAAACATGGGCTAAGAATGGAGAGACGTTTGAGCAGTGGACATTTGTTGTAGCTTTAGATGGTACTACTACGGTAAGTCATGCTAAGAATTATGATTATAGTGGCTCTCCCCGTAAACTAAGGAGTGTCGACACGCAAGTGGTTCAAGTAGAAGGTCTAGCGATAAGTTGGCCAGATATGGAAGATAGGATAGCTGGTATGCAAGTAGCTGAGGGTATGGACATTAATGCTGTAGCAGAAATGTATAATATTGGTGATGCGGGTAAGACGCTAGAATCTTATACTCAAATGAAATCACAAATGGTTTATGATCATCAAGATCGATTGATAGGTTCTTTAACAGTTACAAATGATGAGACTAGTGCCGTACGAAAGAGAGCAACATTTTTTGTATACACCGCGGAGGGTGATTCTAACGATTCAATCTCCGTTGGTGTCGTTTATGTAGGAGAAGGTCAATAATGGAAAGAATTAAAGAAAAACACACAGGATTAATCTTAATAGCGAGCCTACTTCTTTTGCTGCCGATCTTCTTTAGCAATTCAGCGGAAGGCTACTATGATCAGTTTACTGGTGGTTCTGGTGGTTCT
>JAVCCU010000042.1 GCA_030765335.1 Candidatus Kaelpia aquatica
AAAGATTACTAATTTTCTTAAGTTACTAAACATGTTTTTTCTTCCCCTTAGTTATAAATATAACATATTTTAATTATGCAAACAAATTTAGGGAGAATTTTGTAGAGATATCAGAGGTTTCTTTTAAATTCTGGACACTTTTTGGACACAAAGTAAGGGGTAGGGGAATTTTGAAGCACTGTCTAATGTTGAGCGTGAAATCTTTTTTCTTTACGGCCAAATGTTCGGTAATTGTTCAAAACGTTGGGCCTAGAGTTGGAGATATTGTTTTGCTCTATCATCAGGGCAAAAATATAGATTTAAATTGACAATTTCTTCCCCTGTGGTATATTAAAAGAAACGCATGGTAGCGTTTAAATGAAAAAGCAACGAGGCGTTCTAGGGAACGTCTTTTTTATTTTTAGACAAAGATCATTGTGTCGTTATCAGCGATAGATAAGCATTGTTAAATATTCTTAAGATTTAAATTTTATATAAAATAAGGAGAGAGATATGTTAAAGGCGGATATAACTGTTCATCTTAAAAAGACCGTTGTTGACCCGCAAGGTTTAGCTGTAAAACATGCTTTAGAATCGTTAGATTACGAATCTCTTAAAGAGGTAAGGGTTGGAAAATCTATCGCCATTCTTTTTGATTCTGACGATGTCGAAGATATAAGTAAAAAGACCGATGAGATCTGCAAAAAGCTTTTAGCTAACACAGTAATTGAGGATTATCAATTTAGTATAAAGAAAGAGGTTTAGATGAAATTTGGAGTAGTTGTATTCCCGGGTTCTAACTGCGAGCAGGATTGTTTTTATGTAATTAAGGATGTGCTTGGTCAACCTGTAGAGCACATTTGGCATGAGAATCGCAAACTAGATGGGTTTGATTGTTTGATTATACCAGGAGGATTTAGCTATGGAGATTATTTGAGATCCGGGGCTATTGCTGGTTTCTCTCCAGTTATGGACGGGATAATTGAGTTTGCACGCAAAGGGGGGCTTATAATAGGTATCTGTAATGGTTTTCAGATTTTACTTGAAGCAGGGCTCCTTCCCGGAGCTATGCTGCGTAATAAAAATATTCATTTTATCTGTAAATACAGCTATGTAACTGTAAAGAATAATAAAACACCTTTTGCTTTACTCTCTAAGCCTAATCAGGTTTTAAAGATACCAATAGCACATAACGAGGGTAATTATTATATCGATGAAAAAGGATTAGAGGATCTTAAAAAGAACAATCAGATAATATTTCAATATTGTTCAGCTAGAGGAGAGGTTAGTGAAGAGAGCAACCCTAATGGTGCTGTTTTTAATATTGCAGGTATTACAAATAAAGAAGGTAATGTTTTGGGCATGATGCCTCATCCTGAAAGAAGTTCTGAAGAAGAGCTTGGTTCAAAAGATGGGCTGCTAATATTTAATTCAATTGTCTCATGGCTGAAAGGAAAATAGAGATATGATAAATGCTTCTGTATACCACAGTTTGGGTTTAAGTGATGTTGAGTATGATAGTATAGTCAAAATATTAGATCGGGAGCCTACCACTACAGAGCTTGCCATGTTTTCTGTTCAGTGGTCAGAGCATTGCGGTTATGTAAGCTCTAGGAAGTGGCTCAAGCTTTTGCCTAAGAAAGGCAAGGCCCCATCGCTTATAGGGGAAGACTCTGGAGGCATAATTATAGGTGATAAGGCTATAATATTTAAAGCAGAAAGCCATAACCATCCTTCTCAGATTGAGCCCAAACAAGGGGCAGCTACAGGTGTAGGAGGTATCCTACGCGATATCTTCACCGCAGGGGCAAGGCCCATAGCGTTGCTTAACTCCCTACGCTTTGGATTACTAAAAGACGCCTATAATCGCTATCTCCTAAAGGGTGTTGTTGACGGAATTCAATCTTACGGTAACTGCGTAGGAGTTCCTACCGTTGGGGGAGAGATATATTTTGATGAAAGTTATAACGGAAATTGTTTAGTCAATGTTATGAGTATAGGTATAACCGATAAAGAGAAACTTGTTAGAGCACAGTCTAAAGGAGTTGGCAATGTTATTCTCTATGTCGGTGCTAGCACAGGGCGTGATGGTATTGGCGGATGTAGTGTTCTGGCTTCAAATGAGTTTTGTGAAGGAGAAGAGAGGAGGCCGGCTGTTCAGATAGGCGATCCTTTTATGGAGAAATGTCTTATCGAGGCAACATTAGAGGCTTTAGAGCTAGGCCATATTGTAGGCATTAAAGATATGGGTGCGGCGGGATTGACCTGTTCGGTTAGCGAGATGGCTTATGCTGGAGAGTCGGGGATGGAGATAGAGCTAGAGAATGTTCCCAGAAGAGAAGCTGGTATGGAACCCTGGGAATTAATGATGTCTGAGTCTCAAGAGCGCATGTTAGTCTGTGTCGAGAAAGGTTTTGAGGATGAGATTAAAGCTATATTTTCAAAATGGGGTTTAAATGCTGCTGTCATCGGAAGAGTGATAGCTGGCGATGCTGTGCTTATTAAAGATAAGGGTAAGATTGTTGCAAATATGAAAGCATCTGCTTTGACTGAATCCCCTCTCTATGATGCCGAATATAAAGAGCCTAGATACCTGAAAAAAGCAAGAGTTTTGCATTTAAGTAAAATACCTGAATCTATCAACTATGATGAAGTTTTAATTAAATTACTAAGCTCTCCATCCATTGCCAGCAAGCGTTGGGTCTATGAGCAGTATGATACGATGGTTCAAACCAATAGCCTAGTTTTGCCGGGATCGGATGCAGCTGTTATTCGCTTAAAAGGCAGTGATTATGCTTTAGCTGCTACAATGGATTGTAACAGCAGGTACTGCTACCTGGATCCTTATCAAGGCGCTCAGATTGCAGTAGCAGAAGCAGCTCGTAATCTAGTCTGTTCGGGAGCCGAACCTCAGGCTGTAACGGACTGTCTTAACTTTGGGAGTCCAAAGAAGCCGGACATGTTCTGGCAGTTTAAGCAAGCGGTTAAGGGAATAGCTGATAGTTGTGAGTTCTTTGATTTAGCGGTTGTAAGCGGGAATGTCTCTCTTTATAACGAAAGTCCTCAAGGAACTATCTTTCCTACCCCTGTAATAGGGATGATTGGATTAATAGATGATCTAAGTAATATCTCTACTCAGTATTTTAAGAGAGATAATGAATTAATAATTTTATTGGGGGAATGCAAAGAGGAGCTTGGAGGATCAGAGTATCTAAAAGAAATATATAGTTTGACTAGGGGTGAGATTCCAAGGCTGGACTTAGACCTTGAGAAATCCTTGCATGTTACCGTATTAGAGGTAATAAAAAAGGGCTTAATAAGCTCAGCCCATGATTGTTCTGAAGGCGGATTGGCTGTTGCTTTAGCCGAATGTTGTATATCTAACAACGAAAAGACAATAGGAGCAGAGATTGACAATCTGAATTTTAACATAAGAGCAGATGCCTTATTATTTGGCGAGTCTCAATCTAGGGTAATAATATCATCTCCCCAAGAATCTCTGAGCAAAATAAAAGAGATTGCCGGTAGAAATAAAGTTCCGTTTAGAGTTATTGGTAAGACAGGCGGAGATTATCTTAGGATTTCATATTATGATAGGAAATTTATAGATGCCCCCCTGTTTGAATTGGACAGAGAGTGGTCAGGCTCTTTAGAGAGGAGTATAAAGGGAGCTTAATGGATGGAATATTTAAGACAATCGTGTATAAAGATGTAGCCTCTCTTGGTCTATATATTTTACAGCGCAGAAGAGAGTCGTATTATTGCTTACAATGGTAAGAGATTAAGAGCAACCCCTGTGTTTGCTAGTTTTATCCAAATTTAAATCTAAATTAAGTAAGGCCCATCTTTCTTAGAGATATTTATAGCCGCAGCTCTTAAGAAGTGGTGATGGCAGATTTAATTATTGTTGTTTAGTCTGGAAGTTTAAATAAAAAAAGCCCGCCAAAAAATAGCGGGCTTTTAAAACAACTGGTTATATTTTTACTACATTGATAGCACGTTGACCTTTTGCACCATCTTCGATTTCAAATTCGACAGGTTGACCTTCATCAAGTGAAGCATAGCCTGAACCCTGGATTGAGCTATGATGCACGAATACATCCTTGCCTTCTTCTGGAGTAATAAATCC
>JAVCCU010000043.1 GCA_030765335.1 Candidatus Kaelpia aquatica
ACGATGCCTGCATCTGCTAATCCTGTAAGAGCATCGAATGTATCCCGGGGATCGAAACCTGCCTCAGCAGATAATCTGCCCAGTTCTATTACCTCAGAAAGATTATCTTCGGTTATGATGCCTGTTTCTGCTAATCCTTTAAGAGCATAGAATGTATCCCGGGGACTGAAACCTGCCTCAGCAGATGCTCTGCCCAGCTCTGCAAACAACTGTATATTCTTTTCTGAAGCCTGAAGATTGCCTTGCTGTAGATAATCGATATAACTTGCTCTATCTTCTGCCGATATCTCTATAGCTAAGCTGCCGTTTTTAACTCTACGGGCATAGGCATAATTAGAAATAAAAACAACAGAAATAATAAGAATAGAAGAAATCAATAAAATAAATTTAGCTCTACAATATTTCATTTTTATTTAATCAAATATAACCATTAATATAATAGTTTTATAAACTATATAATAAGTATACCACCATATTCCACTAATGACAAATTTCATACAAATTATTTTAAACAGAGATAAAGAGAGATAAATATTCAGAGAAATAGTCTCTATTTCATTTAATCAAAATTATTCTCTCTTTTATAGAGAGACGCTATCTAGATTATAATCCTATATATTTGATTAAATGGTTTTGATTAAATGATCGCCCTTTTAGAGATAAAGAGATACTTTAAGACTAATTATTTCCTGATTTGATTAAGAGAGAATTAAAATATTATTAACGGGAAGGACTCGAAAAATAACTACATTCCTAACTCTTTTAATACCAAGCAGATACAAGAATAACCTCTCCTAGATGAAGAGGCTATTCTTCCTAACTCCTTATATACCAATTACTTACAAAAACATGGCTCCTCGGCAAGGACTTGAACCTCGAACCTAGTGGTTAACAGCCACCCGCTCTACCAATTGAGCTACCGAGGAATCCATATTATTAAACAATAAGATTTTTAAGATAGTGCTATAAAATATAAACTTAATCTATATTTTTGTCAAGATAAACTGTTATTATGGTCCATTGATAGTTTCATACAACGAATGGTCTATGAACACAGAGACTATACTCATCCTATCTCTAACCATAGATTCTACTTCCTGAGGAAGAGAATCTATATAGTTATCAACAAGATAGACTTCGCTCTGCTGCAGTAATAAACAGAAAGCTGCCGCTAAGCTAGTTATCCTCCCAGCATGGGAAAGATTGTCAATATCAGAACCTGGAACTCTTATATCTCCACTCAAAAGTCTCTGGATATCCAATTCTTCATGGACCAATGAAAGATATTCTGCTAAAGCTTTCTCTTCACCCATCAACCCTATTGCTTCTGCTCTTAAAACTCTTCCTTCCGGGATTATTGTATTCTTTATACTACTTGCATTGATATCAGCACCAAAACCTATGTAGGAATTAACAATACTTGTGTTAGACAATATCGTCTCTTCATCTGTCATGCTCGCTGAAAACACGCTTCTCTCTGCGTAAACATCCTCTAAAACCCAACCACTCCCCACATATACTGCAGCTTTAAAATCAACATTATTAAGATAGGTACCGTTAGAGATGCGCATCAACCTTGTTAGGGTGATCTTACCATTAAGTGATACAGTATTAATACTGCCTAAATCATCCCCTAGGAATATATTTCTTAAATCTCTCCTATTAATCAACGTAAGAGACGTAGCATAGAGATGAGGTACGAAACTATCGCCAAAATCAATCTCATCATTCCTAAGCTCATCTCTTATCAAATGATCTAAACGTCTATTCAATATATATAATCCTTCATTCAAGAGATGATCTGGGATAGTTGTTATAAAGTGACCTGCTCTATCTTTAAAAGAATTGCCATATACATATATATTCCCAATAGTCTCTATCAATCCTGAGGTTAAGCTTAACTCTTCATCACCGTTTAAAGGAATAGAATATTCTCTTTTAGCTAATACCACAGCCTGCACACCTATAGCCGTATCATTATCTATAGGCCAAAGCCATGAACTTAGATCCGGTTGCTCTTGAGGAAATATAGAGAAATGATCAGACACCAGAGTAGTTAAATCCTCTGGCATGCTGATCTCTCTAACTAGATGGCGTATAAAACTGCTTTGGGGTAAGAACTCGCCTGCCTTACCATCTATATTGCCAATTGGAGTAAAAACCTCGCCAATAAATCTAGCCGCAGAGAGATAGAGCCTACCGCTATCATTAAGCATGCGATAAGCTTCTCTGACATGAAAACGCCCCATATCTTCATTTAACCTTATAAGCGTTTCACCCACATTGATATCATTAACGTAAAAAGATGCATCTCTATCGTCCAATCTAACCATAATATAATTTTCAACAAGATTTAAAAACTCTGAAAACACTGTAGATGAGGATATAAAATCGAAATAACCACCTTCAAACGGAAGCTGAGAAAGAGTAAGTCCATCCAATAGACCCAAGACATCATCTTTAGTAATTACTTCAGACTGCAGCAACTCCTCGAGTCTGCCTACTATCTCAAATACAGCTCCGCCTGTAGCATCAGATAAAACAAATTTAATCTTCGACCGCTCTTCTGCAGATAAATAGTTTTCTACAGCTTGCCATTCACCATCTTCTCTTACAAGATCAAAGTATCTGCCCTCTTCAGCAATAGCTGCTGTTGTTTTATACGCTATATCTAACAGATAAACCTCATCAAACATTTGAGTCAATTCTTTTATAGGAATATCTAAACAGCTTCCAGCACCTATGACAAGTACGCGCTTTGGTTCTCCTGAATTATGATCTTCTAAAGCAATCTCAGCAGCCTTTAGAATAAGATTGCGAGAATGGTTTAAGTGCCCCCCTCTTATTCTTATATATGCAGGGTTTCTTCTAATCTCTTCATCAACCCGACTAGCTGTCGTATTTTCAACAAAATCCAGATAACTATCTACTGGCAATACTCTCTCCCTGCGCATACTAGACAATGATTGAAAAAATATAGATGGATTAATTAAACTAATGCTAAAGACAATCAAAACAATTGAAGAGAGAAATATTTTTATTCTATTCATTGTCTGCCCCATCACCTCTTATTTATTATTATACTCTTTAAAATATTCAATTCAAGACTCTAAAAACCTAATTCTCTTCTAAGGTGGTCAAACACATGGTGAAGAAAGATACTAACAAAAAAAGAAAATATATGCGATGCATCCACTTTTTCAGAACCAATTCTCTCGCCAACAATGCTATAATAATGTTCTTCTTTAATACACCTGTCATAAGCAGAGCAAGAGACCAGAGGTATAGAACCCATCAAAACTATTGCCTTAGACATAGATCTCATAACTCAATCTCCTCTAAATAAAACAGAAGGAACAAGCCGATTAAAGGTGCCAATCCTTTCACCTGTATTGCTGTCATAAATCAGGACATAACCTTCTTTTACTAAAGAAATATCCTCAGCGCTCCAGGAAGACAAATCAAACTCCACCCCCTTAATACGACGAGCTTCACTCTCTGTTATGGAATACTGCTGCCAATATTAAAATACGGCTTTTATACCCCATATCAGTTACGACTTATTAAAAAATATCACAAAATTACTTTGATTTCCTCCGCCTGCCCCCAACTCTTTAAGGTTTTGCACCATTTTATATATCAAAATCACAAAGATAAACCGCCTAAATATGTAGCGTTATTGCTTCATATACTCTCTGAATTACTTTCTAAACATCCTTCTTAAGCAATTTATATACCTATAAGTTCAACTATCTCATCAAAACTGGATATCATACTCTCGATCCAAAGAGATATATTCTTTTTAGCCTCACCTAATGCAAATGAATTATCACCCTTATTTTCCATGCCTACAATTTCATCGCGTAGCTCAACGAATTTCTGATCAATAAAAATTTGAAGTCCGATAAGACTTTCTCTTATGCTTTCAACAATCTGTTGTGGTGTCTCTTGAGATTCTCCTTCTTCAATATTTGATATCCTCTCTGATATATTTCTTTCTAACTTAGTAAGTTTAGCATCTACCTGTTGACAACATTGAAGTAATGCATCTCTCCATCTCGGTGTAAGCTGGGTGTTGAAAGCTATTTCATTATGTATCGTCATAAGGCAGCTATCAAGAGCTTCTTCTTTAAACATTAAAAAGCTGAACCTACCTCAGCTAATACTTTTTTATCATCTGATTTTATACGCCTAAATAGAGCAATATCGCACGACTTTACAGCCGGTTTAACAACTGAAAAAGTAACAAAAACGCAAAATAACCCTAAAAAATATACTGCTTTTTTCATTGTAACCCCCTCCAACATTAAAAATTACAGATTAATATTTATTTCTACCCTCTTTATAAAGTATACCATTCAAATTTAATCAAGGCAAATGGTTAGGATTTTTAGTAGTGGAGAGATTATTCTGAAAAGACCAAAAACCTACTTTCCGATACAGAAACGGGAGAATATTGTCTCTAAGAGATCTTTAGTAACCTCAATTCCTAAAATAGAGGACAGAGAACCTAAGGATAATCTTAAATCCTCCGTAATTAATTCAAAATAAACATCTTGAGTCATAATACTATCAATTGCTCTATTAAGAGCCTCTAGGGCCTTTTTAACCCCCTCTAAATGCCGGATATTAGTTATGATTGGAGCTGATAGGTCTATACTCTCTTCTAAAAATAGCTTAAAGACACTCTTTCTAAGCTCATCGATTCCTAACTCCTTAATGGCAGAGATCTTAACTATATTATTATAATCTAACTTTCTAACAGTTGATAAATCTAGGCCGTCTTTTAAATCAATCTTATTTACAACTATAATTACATGCTTATCTTTAACTTTATCTAATATCAAGTGATCATCTTTAGATAGTTCCTGGGTTGAATCTAAAACTACTAAGACTAAATCAGCTCTCTCTATCTCATTGTTTGCTCTTCTTACACCCTCTCTCTCTATTAAATCATCTGTTTCAATTATACCTGCTGTATCTGCAACTCTTAATGGGATACCGTCTAGATCAATTACTTCCTCAACTACATCTCTGGTTGTCCCTGGAAGATGGTTCACAATCACTCTATTATGGCCTAAAAGAGCATTCATAAGAGAGGATTTACCGACATTGGGCCTACCCACTATAACACCCTTGATACCTTCACGCATAAGAGAGCCTTCTTTACCATGTTTGATTAAATCTTCCAGCTCTTTTTTTATGTTCTTGAGTTTTTTTAAAAGATCGCCTTTTTTACTCTCCTCTACTTCTTCCTCGGGAAAATCTAATATTGCCTCAAACTCAGATGCCACAAGGAGTAATTCCTCTCTTATCTTGAATATAACCTTAGACAATCCGCCATCAAGCTGTCTGGCTGATACTCTAAGATACTCCTCTGTCTTAGCATCTATTATATTCATTACCGCTTCAGCCTGAGAGAGATCAATTCTGCCATTAAGATAAGCACGGAGAGTGAATTCGCCTGGGGAGGCAGCGCGAGCCCCTCTATTTATGCAAAGATTTAAAATCTGACCTAGTACAACAACTCCCCCATGGCAGTTAATCTCAACTATATCTTCTCTTGTATATGTTTTTGGAGCCTTCATAACAGTAAGAAGCACTTCATCTATAAAATCATCTCTCTTAGAGTTATTATCTTTTATAAAACCATAGTGAATTGTATGAGACTTAAAGCTTTCTAGAGATTTATTGTTTTTCGAGATAAAGATACTAGAGGCTATATCTAATGCTTTAGCCCCGGATAGCCTAACTACTCCTATACCTGAACGGCCAAGAGGAGTAGATATTGCAGCTATTGTATCATCTGGTCTGTAATGCTCCATATTTAAACACCTCAAGAGCCTTGGAGACTAAAAAAATAGAACCTGCTATCAGGTACAATCTCTTTTTGTCAGATTTATTCAATATCTTACTCATAAAACATTCAAAATCATATTCAACGCTGTAATTAATCAAACCCAGTTCATTTGCTATATCTATAAGCTCTTCCTGATAGCTAAGCCTGCTGCTTAGAGCGCGGGTAAATATAATACTGCTTGAGAATTTTGATGCTTGATCGATTATTCCTCTCTTATCCTTATCTGAACTTATCGCAAGAATAGACACAATATCTCTATCTGGATATGACCTCTTTAATTCATCTCCCAACAGCTCTACGCTCTCTGGAGTATGAGCAGAATCAAGTATTATAACCGGGCTCTTCTTTATAAGCTGCATCCTGCCCGGCCAGCATATATCAGAGAGGGCCGACCTTATGCTTGGGAGAGATAAATTGGGATAATCTTCACTTAGAAGATGAGCTGCAGCAACAGACAGTGCAAGATTCTGATATTGAAAATGGCCCAGAAGATTTGTCTTCAGATTGATATATTTACTAGCTCCAAAAGATATAGAGAAGGATCTATCTTTCTCTTCTAGCTCTATATCCTCATCTATTACATGCAGCGGAACACTCTTCTTTCCGGCATTATCCTTGACTCTCCCAACCACTTGAGTCCACTTTTGAACACCTAGAACGCAAGGAATACCCTCTTTCAATATTCCACACTTTTCATCTGTTATCTGCGTTATCTCCTCTCCAAGTTTATCTGTGTGCTCAAAAACAATCTTAGTTATTATAGTTAAAATAGAATTCATTACATTTGTTGCATCAAGCCTGCCTCCTAAACCAACTTCAATAATGGCTAAATCCAGATTTTTATCTTTAAAATAAAGAAATGCAACTAAAGTATAGATCTCAAAAAATGTAGGCTTACCCCACCTAGAATCACTAGAAAACTCTTCAATTATAGGCTTTGCAATACTAACAACCCTGACCAGATCCTCTTCTGAGATAGTATCACCAAAACCTATCGGATCATCGGTCTTATTAGTTGAGACTCTGATTCTCTCTCTAAAGTTCAAGAGGTGAGGTGAAGTATAGAGCCCGACCTTATAACCTGACTCTTTAAATATCTGAAACAGAGATGCAGATACCGTACCTTTACCCTTGCTGCCTGCTACATGAACAGCTTTAAAGCTATCTTGAGGATTATTGAACTTTTCTAAGAGATCCTTCATTCTCTCTAGCTTAAGCTCTCTAGAATAATTATAACGAGAGACATTCTCAAGATTAAAAAATGATTTTAAATAATCTATTGCTTGGGTATAATCTTTAATATTCATAATAACTCTAGAATTAATGGCGGAAGTGACGTATCGAGGTAAATACCATAGCTAGACCTAACTCATCAGCCTTCTCTATTACTTCTTTATCTTTAATTGAACCCCCAGGCTGAATGATAGCGGTAATACCTGCTTCTTGAGCTATATCAATAGAGTCTGCCATAGGAAAAAACGCATCCGATGCTAAGACCGCCCCCCTGCTTCTATCTCCGGCTTTACGAATTGAGATTATAACCGAATCTACTCTTGATGCCTGCCCAGCCCCGATACCTACTGTCGCATATGTCTTATTGCTAAAATCTCTCACTAAAACTATGGCGTTGGATTTAACCTTAGCTACAACGCGCCAGGCAAAGAGGAGAGCATCTATCTCCAAGTCCTCGGGTATCTTCTTTGTAACTACCTTTAAATCATCTCTTTCTATATCTTTCGAATCTCTATCCTGAACTAAAAAACCACCCTGAACTCTTCTAAAATCAAGTAATGCAAAATCAATATCTTTAGAGAAAAAATCTGTTTCCATAATCCTGAGATTTTTCTTTTCACTCAATATAGATAATGCATCCTTACTATAACCTGGTGCAATAATACACTCCTTAAAGCCTGTCTCTATTATTGCCTCTGCAACCGTAAGGGTCACTTCTCTATTTAAACCTACAATGCCGCCAAATGCAGAGAGACTATCAGATTCATTGGCTCTTATGAACGCATCTTTGATATTAGAAGCAATGGCTAAACCACAAGGATTGTTATGTTTTATAACTACTGCGGCTGGCTCTTTAAAGCTAGCTATAGAGATTGAAGCTGCGTCTAAATCCAGCCAGTTATTAAAAGAGAGCTCTTTGCCTGATAGTTTCCTTACTCCTGCCAGCCCCTCTTCTCCGGCCATTTCATAAAGAGCGGCTCTTTGATGAGAGTTTTCTCCATACCTTAAATCAGACTTCTTCTTTAAATTGATTGAAATATTATTGATTAATCCTTCTTCTTCACCTATAACTCTCCCTAAATAGGAGCTTATTGACTTATCATATAAAGCCATAGTACTGAAAACATCTTTAGCAAATTTAAGAGCTAGTTCTTCTGATACTACTCCTTTTTTATCTAGCTCCTCAACCAGATCTTTATATTGATCGACATTAGAGAGAGTGACTACATGCTTATAGTTCTTGGCTGCTGCCCTTATCATGGTAGGTCCACCGATATCTATAAACTCTATTGCTTGATTTAACTCTAAATCTTCCTTTTGAGTAACTTCCTGGAATGGATAAAGGTTTACTACAACAAGGTCTATTCTTTTTATCTTAAATTCATCCAGTTTAGCTATATCATCTTTATT
The DNA here is from genome assembly GCA_030765335.1 of Candidatus Kaelpia aquatica. Lineage (NCBI taxonomy): Bacteria > Pseudomonadati > Candidatus Omnitrophota > Candidatus Kaelpia > Candidatus Kaelpia aquatica. The sequence continues at coordinate 8,504 of JAVCCU010000043.1, forward strand.
GTCCCGTCTGGCTAATATTCCTGCATGAATCTTTGGGTGAAGCGTCTTAACGCGCCCATCCATCATCTCAGGAAACTGAGTATAATCTTCAACAGTAGTTACAGGGATATTATTGTTTTTAAGCAGTTTGGCTGTACCGCCAGTTGAGAGTATCTCTATATTACGATCAATAAGAGCTTTGGCTAAATCCAAGATACCATCTTTCTTATAGACACTTATAAGCGCTCTTTTAATCTCAATCATTGAAACCTCCGTCTATTAACGCCCTAAAAAATCACACCTAGATTATAAATGAGAAGCGGATTATATTCCAGAATCTTATTATAAGCACTATTTAAACGGGTGCAATGGTTAATTCTTATTTTAATAAGAAATGCCCCGCAAAATAAACGGGGCATAGCCTGCTATCTTTCTATATTATTGAGTAATATCTTCTTTTTTTCTTACTTTATCACGCCATTCTTCAAGCATTCTTGATGCTGTCTCTCTACCTCCCAAACCAAATGCAAGGCCAATTGCAAGGCCAATACTAGCAAGTGAAACCTGCAGTGCAAAAGATAGTATGCCAGCTTGAATCCTAAGCTGCTGAAGTGAGATAACTAGGGCAAAAAGAATCACAACACCTCTTGTTAAGTTACCCAAGAAATGTGCTTCCCGAACTCCAATTCCTCTCATCGCAGTCTTTACTAACCCTGATAAGAAAGATGCAAGATACATCCCAACAACAACAACGAATATAGCTGCTATTACATTGGGGATGTAGAAGATAATCTTATCCATAAGCTGGGCAAGCACATTAAGCTTTAAAATGTTTAGAGCTGAGATAAGTACAAGTAGCATTACAAACCAGTAAAGGAGTACGCTTAAGAGCTGTGAGAAAGTCTGCTTTATTCCGCCTTTACTTAGGAGATTTGATAATCCGGACTTATCAGATAACATATCAAGTTTAAGCCAGGAGAAAACCTTGGATGTAATTTTCTGTATCGCTTTGGCAACAAACCAGCCAATAACAAAAACTGCTACTGCGCTTATAAGGGTGGGTAAAAAGTTAACTGCACGGGTAAATATGCCGCTTACCGGATCCCAGAGTATTCCTTTCCAATCCATGCGCTCACCTCCTAGTGGGCCCTTCCGAGCTTGGACAAATTATCCCCAATCCTGAGGGTTACTCTCTAGTATTTATTGTAGGTATATAGAAATAAAGCGTCAAGAGAAATCAAGAACAATCGGGGTGATAACAATGAAAGATTTCTATAAAACTTTCTATCCGCCTAAATATTCTGTACGGAATATTACCATAACTCTCTCAATAACATCCCTTATCATCTCGAGGTCTTTACCATTTCTAACCTCAAATATAACACTAGGTGTTCCACCGAGAGCCATTCTAGCAACATTAGATATTCCGTAGACATAGGTTGCATCATCAACAGTAGCAACACTATCTATCTGTTGGGTTCCAAGTCCCTCGCCATAAGCATTTGTATAGACAATAGCAATGTTAAAAATGCTCTCAGGATGAGACATAATGGCCTCTATACCTTGATGAGCAACTCCAGGAAGTCCAAGCAAAGGACAGGTGATATTTTTATCAGATACAGCATTAACCATAATCTGAGAGATCGCTTTAATAAGAGGGTTCTCTGAATCAACCTCCATATATGTCAATGAGAGTTGCTCTAAAGTATCTTTTCTATCTTGATACATAGCTCCTAGATAAGTTGCTATCTGGGTAGCTAAATCACCTTCTAAATTTATCTGACTACCATCTTCTACTGCAACTGATATTCTAACACCTTCAACATCTTGTAAAACAACCTGCTGGCTTAAAGATGGTACTGCAGTATCGGGTGTCAACTGCCCTAAAGAAGAACCTATATTAGAACTACTAAGCGCAAAATTTATCTCACTCCCCGGGCTACCACCTGCCTCACCAACATCTGCCCCCATAACAGATCTTGATATAGATCCAACCAATGCTTGAGTAACAACATCGTCCGTAATACCTAATTCTGTAGATAAAGAAGTTAGAGCGTCTGTTAAAGGAGCAATGTCTGTGCTTACTGAAGAAACTCTATTAATATTTCTAGCACTAATAGCACTCTCTGCTTTATCATGAGCAATCTCTTGCTGTTCATTTATTTTATTAACAACATCCTCAAAGCTCATTCTAACATCATTATCTCCACCCTCTCTTCTCTCTGCTAATATTTCAAACATAGCTGATGTTATCTCACGTACAAATTTAACTGCTGGATTAGAGTTAGCATCCTGATTGGTTATGTAGGTATAATAGACAACCATATCCTGCAAAAGAGCGCTTGTTCTAGCATGAACACTTAGGTTGTTGTCTAGCTCTTCGCTCATATTAACTGAGATAGCAATACAGGGGATTCCTTTTGCTCTTAACTCTTCGACATAAGCCAAACTATCTTTATAACTATCCAAGCTACTATCTAAGATAAATATCGGAAGTTGAGTATCTGAAGCATTATTGAAAACTGCTTCATAGATAGATCTATCGCTAGCTAAATCATAACTAACTAAAATATTATTATTAGAACCACCTGCTATATTCTTGTTTCCACCTTCATTAAGTAGCTGAAATGCCTTAGTTGCAGTCTTTGCCAAACTTGAATCAAAAACCACAGAAAATTTGTTCCTGCCTGATGCTCTATGCCTAAATAAAAATTCAGCTAAATTTATAGCTATGTTTGTATCTAAACCATAATCAAGCTCACTATTAGCATTATAGAGAGCTTCGCAATACTCTTCTAAATGAGAGATGCCCTGATTTATATCGCTCAGTCCAGCATTTAAAGCAACAAATAGAGGAGCATAGACCATGAGAGTCTTTCTATTCATCTGCCTACCACCAATATCTCCGGGAGTATTATCTATTATTAATACATTTGCTCCATCTTCATTAGATAAGGCAACAGCTGCATCTTTTAAAGCACCTTTATTGGCAACAACTATCCTATTTTGGAATCTATCACGTGTACGACTAAATAAATCGACTACCTCTTTTGTCCCACCACTCCTTGACATCTCAAATACAATGGTATTTTCATTTGTAGCCCCATTAGGAATAATATCTAATTGACCAGGATTATTAACAACTATCCATTTAAAGTCTACGCCTTGAGAAACAAAATAAGCATTTACTGCCTCAGAGAGTTGGTGAGAGTACATCTCATTAGCTCCAATACCAAAAGAAAGAACATACTTTATCTTCATTAGATCTAACTTTGAAAGAAAATCATATACTGTATTAACTATATCAGATAAATCAGGACTAGCTTGAGTTCTTATATCAGAGAGCCCTAGGAAACGTCCCACAAAAGCACCCATATCATCTCTAAATACAAAAGGAACCGTTGATGCTAATCTGGATTTTAAACTAAGAAAGTCTGAAATGGGCTGACCTTGATTACCATTAATACCGCCTTCACTAACATAACCATCAGAAGCAACAGCTACATCTAGTTCCTGAGAATCAAATTCTGAAGGATTAATATCCTTAGCTGTCCTTACTCTATAATCAGCAGCAATCGTACTAAAGAAACCAATCCCATCTAATATAGACAAAACTTGCTCTACATCTTGATTAGATACTTTAGACAGTTCGCTTACAAAAGCAACTGGATCTGTTGAAGTTTTAACTATCTGCACTACTCTAGGTGTATCTTTAATGCCTAGCATATCCATTATATATTTAACTTCAACTGCTAAGCTCTCCGAGTTGATACTAGGGATCTCTTTAGATCTTCTTAAAGACATTGATTCTCCTTTCAAATAACAGTTTACAGCTATTGACCTTGTTTCAGATAAAATACCACAAACCAGCAATAATAAGAAAGTTAAAATTAGACCCCTCTTAAGAAGACCTACCATTATATCCCCCTTATTAACATTAAAACTTATTATGGATTCATCAATGCAAGCTGCTGGACAACATAACCTTTTATAGCATTTAATATGCTTGTAACATCGCCTTTGGTATCAACATATATCCTCATTATCGGCTCTGTACCAGACTCTCTAAAAAGTATAGTGCTACCATCTTCTAATGATATCATTACTCCATCTTTTACACCGAGAATTCCATCTTGAACACCAACAACCTTAAACTCACCTAACATCTCTGGTGGGTTGTTAGCTATACCTCTAACTATCTGTCCACGCTGACTCATACCTTCAGGGCCTTCAAATCTACTATTATCTACCGCATCATCAATCTCTCCATACTTTGCTCTTATATTCTCTAACTGCTTAAGAACTACAGAACCTTCCTCCGGAACTGCTACAACAAGCCTGTCGCCATCAGCATCATTAGCGAGAATTGCAAAGGCATCACTACCTGGATTAAGTTGACTATTCCAATACGCTATAGCCTCAGCAAATAAAGCAGCTGTCAAGGTTCCATCTTTCTCTAGAGAATGTGCAAGGAGTGCCCCCCCGTCACTCTCTTCAAATCCAGCTATTATTGAAGGGTCGCTCTCGGCTAAACCTCCAATCCATTTAAACCCAACTGGCGTCACTATAACCTCTATATCTGTACCATTTTCTTTATTAAATCCTTCTACCACAGCATCTATTAAGCTAGTTGTAGCCCATGATCTGACTATCTTCTTGCCATTTAAATCAACACCCTCTTCTAGCATGCGATTTAATAGATATTCAACTGTTAAAACCCAGGTCTCATTACCTGTCAACTGTCTCCATTCAACATCTTCTCCAATAATGCTGTTTGCCATCTCTATTGCTGGATCAAAAGCACCCTCAACCGTTGGATTTGGTGCAGAAAGACCTGTGAATTTAGGATCTAAATTGCCACGCACTACTACAACATCAAAGCCTAAAGTCCTCAATGCATCAGGAGTAGTATCTCTAGCTGTTCCATTCAAAGGAAGAGCTATACATTCGACGCTATCTCGGTCTTCATCAGTTAACCTGTTATCACGAACTAGCCCAGTAACGCTAGCCATATACTCTTCATTCTCAGCCTCTCCTAGCCCTGTAATTAAACCCCGCTCCTGAGCTTGAGCATAATCCATTGTTTTAACAGAAGATAATTCTATATTAGGAAAATTATCTGATATCGCTTGGCCATCTTCTGGTAATAACTGACCACCATAGGCAGCGCTTAACTTAATGCCGTTATTACCAACCGGGTTATGGCTTGCTGTAATCATCATCCCGCCTAAACCATTAAGCGTTGGAACTATATGAGCGAACCAACCAATAGGTCTATCTTCAGTTGCAATCGCAACACTAATTCCATTGGCAGCTAAAATACTGACTGCTTCTTGAGCAAATTCCATAGAACCTTCCCTTGTATCATAAGAGATAATATATGGTCGAGACTCTAAGTCTTCTGCACTGAAATTATTCTTTAAGTCATCTGCAACAGCCTGAGCAACACGTCTAAGGGCATAGATATTTATCCTGTTGGTTCCTACACCCATCTTTCCTCTCATACCAGCCGTTCCAAATTTAACATTGGTATAGAATGCGTCTCTCAACTCTTCCCAATTGCCACTATCGACAAGCGCTTTAATCTCTTGCCAAGAATCCCCGTATTCAGAACCCATCCATTTTAAAATATTGTTATAAGTATTTAGGCCTCTTGGATCAAGACTACTATTAAGATTCCCTTCATGCACAGCGCGAGTTAAAGATTCACCCAACCGCTCTATCTCAGCACCCCTTTTTACTCTTCTGGAAATAAAGCCTGGTGAATCATTAACAATATAGTAATTAAAATTTTCGGAAATAATCGTAATACTGATAACAATACAGGACGATAAGAAAATGTCCCTGAAAACACTACTTACTTTAGTCATATTTAATCCCCCTATCTTTGATTATATGCCTACTGTATTTATACCATATTAAACCATGCAATATCAAGAAACTGCATATATTAATTATGTTACACTATCAATGTGAATATGGATTAATAACGATTTAAATTAAAAAACATAATATTGGATTATAGGTTACTCTCAATGGCTACCTTTCTGGAATCAGGCTTTTAAGAATTTTGAGCCGATTAGAAACTTATTCTTCCATTGCTATCTATGTTAAGACTTATATTATCCAGAATCAACCTATTATCTGCTGCAATAAGGCTTGAAATCTGAGATATAGCCTCTTCGCTAGATAAATCAAAGACACCTTCAAATGCACTTATAATTTCAACTCTACCTCTAATATCAGCTGCCGGCATCCTTACTCTTCCCTGAACAATAAAAGAACTTGCTTCAGAAAGATCGACAGATGAGAAATGATCCATAAGAACGCTTAGGTCTTCATACCCAGAGTCAGAGAGTGATATTTGAGGCAATGGCCTACTGGGATCTTCTTTTATCAACCCATGGCTTTCACTATCAACGCTAAAAACACCTCTCTCCGGCTGCAAGAACCAGACATCTACTGCCGCTTTTACTGGGGTGAAGAAATCGGTCCTTGCTTCTTCTTCAACATTTAATATGGAAACCAATCTGGTTATTCCATGTTTTTCCATCAACGCTCTTACTTCCTGGTTATCTGTAGTTGCAAGATACTTTCCAAAATTTAAAACAACAGAACCTATCGCTCCTTCTAACTGAATAAACTCCTTACCATCTTGAGATTTTGTATTTTGAATAAGAGTCGGGAATACCACACGATTAAACTCATCATCTCCCAAAACACCTTTTAGCTCTTTTAAGAAAGGTGATAACAAACCTACATTAAATAAAAACATATTAGTATTAAAATATTGGGCTCCAAGCTCTCCTTCAGTAAGACCCATAGCTTGGAATTGTTCTCCCTGCTCAACTTTATCTGCCTGTTTAATTTCTAAAAGATCAGTATAAGTTCTACCATCTGGAAGAGTTACAATTCCTATGATTCCACCCTTAGTGTCAAGGCTTGTCCTTGTTGTTGAAATCATTGCAATGGGTATATTCTCCTCAACCATCCACCCAATCATAGCCTGATCAGGACTATTATTAAGTCCATCATTATTGTATATTGCAGCTACAGCCTGATCTTGACCTTCCCAATTAAGTATATTCTGTAATATCCATAAACCCCAATGTCCATGACCACCAGGAGCACGCCTCTCCATAGAGAGTACACCTGTTGTGGTATCTACGGTGGGGAATAATTGCTGAACAGCTACTTCAAGATCCATTCCTAATTCATTAAATATATCACGATATGTCCTCTTACTATCTTGAGCTATAGAATCATCTACACGATCTAAGAGATATGTAGAATCCATTAATGCACTTATGGATTCTTCTGATTCAGTAGATACTAATTCAAAATAACCTACTTCCCCAATTCTGTCTTCTTTTACCCACCTTATCGCATTAAGTAGTTTTATCTCAGCTACAGAGACCATTATTGTTTGATCATTGATCTCAATAGGAAAGAAAATATCTATAGATTTTGCCCCTAACTCTTCTCTGCCGCTTATCTGTTTAAGATAATCTAACCTTTGAAGACTACTACCTATGCCACCATCCATAGGTGCTAACCATAAGACTATATCTCCACAGGAAGAATCACCATACCTGCTCTGCAATACCGCATAGTCTACTACGCCCATTAAACTGACCCTCTGCTCTTGAGTCAACATGGCAGAAGGAACAAAAGTATCTCCTATTCTTAAAACAACTTCTTCTCCACTATCGCTACTAGATTCATACTGAGATAACAAACCCATAAAATAAAACTGGTCTGAAGCAGGCATGCTCTGTACAAATTGGCGAGCTGCAAATCCACGAGAACGCCTTAAAGAAGAATAATTTTCAGAGACAGATAATGAAATATTGAATGATGATGATAATAGTAATAAAACAGTTAGACATAACCACGCTTTTCTATTCCCAAGCATAATCTAATCCCTCCTTGCTTGCTATAATTATACCATACATTTTAAGTTAAACCAAAAAACACGCAACTATTATTCTCTAATTAATAAGATTGCAGCTTGAACATTGCCACCGCGCAAGCTATTCGGACGAGCAAGAAAATCACCCCCCAGCCACAACATAGCATCTGCACCATTATCAATAACAATAGCATGGGTAATCGGGTCATTTTTAAATTCAGGCATCTGCGCAATCCATTCTGTTATACCCTTAACCGTACCTCCGCACCAGCCTGAACTACCGGAAACAACAATAGATACCACTCTACCGCTTTCTGTAACTGCTTCAATATGATGTGGATATACACCTTCAAGGAACTTTATAGTCAAAGTATCATCTGCTACTATAAAATCTCCCGGCTCCTTCACAGAAGAAGCATCTACAACTTCTCTATAGCCCATCTCTAATACAACGCCGTTTACTTCTTTTGTTTGACTTAAAGCATCTCTGACAGTTTCGTGTTTTAATTGAATCCTAATCTGATTTGGAGTTAAAAAGAAATCACCCGGGTTACTGACATTATCAATAGAGCTCTGCTCTAAATACCCTCTATCAGAAAGAGATTTCCTTAATGACTCAATCTGAACAACATTTAAATCAAGCCCATCATATTTGACTAAAAGATCAATCTCAATCACCTCTCCATTCAAAGCTTTTTGGATAAACATACCTTCCTTCTCAAACATCTGGTCAAACCCTAAATACATACCACCGCCCCAGATATCATCCATGGGAAATATAATAGCACTCTTTAATACCTGACGGAGGTCCGAAAACTGCTCATAATGGTCAACGACATCAACAATCTCTCCTTCCCATATTAACCGTTGCCCAAAAAAAGCATACTCAACATCTTCGGTTATATCTATATCTTGCTCTTGATCGATTATTCGAACATCCTCTCCGATAGAATCATAACTAAGATTTCGCATTGTAACACTACCATCTTTATAAACAACTAGTGAAGAATATACTCTTTCGGAAACCCTCTCTATTTCCTCCTCAGAACATATCAATTCCCCTTCCGCATATGCAAGAAACCAGTCATTCCATCCAATATTTCCGGCCCCTGTTAAGCCTACTACTTGTTGTCCGGTCTTTGATTCAAAACGTACTATATGTTCATCTGGTGCAATTCTCAGATCAATAGCCGCCCCCGAACCAGACAATGTCTCTCCAGATACAACATTATCTAATTGAAAAGAGTTTAAGGAAAAATCAACCGTATGGGTTCTATACTTTCCTGATGTTATCTCTTCCTCAACATGCAGCACCATTTGCACTATTCCTTCAGCAGGGTCAAATATCATCCAGTGAATTTCTGTTTCATCAGCTCCTACGGACGCTCTTGCAGAACCATATATAACACCTTCCGGAGATGTCCAAACAACCTGAACTCGTCTAAGCTCAAGACCAACATGCTCAGATACCTGAATTAAAAAAGGAGAGCTAACAAATGTCCAGAGTAACGCTAGTAAAAGAACTGTCCTTTTATAAATCCCCCTCTTTAACACAACTCCTCCATTTTATTAAACTAAAACATATTCCGGATTTTCTTTTCTCAGGAAAGACATACCTCTTGAAACAGGTAAATTATTCGTATCTATTATTAAAATCCCATTTTCTCTCTCAAACCTCATTTGTATCCCAAATAACTCAAACATTTCTCCATTTTGCAATTTTTGACTCAAAAATACCTCTTCTTGTTCCACTGTATTTCTTATCTGCTCTATAGAAATATTATCAAAAATTACATCTACTTCTTCACCTCTTCTATCCGAAGTATTTATAATAGAATTTATTCCATTATCGCTTAATCTCACGACTTGGGCATTTAAATAAAGCCATTTGATAACGTTTTGAGGATTCATACCTCTCAATAAAAATGTAGTATAATTAAATTTCATCTCGCGCATAAATGTGTCAAAAAAATCCACTTTCTCCTGCTCGGTTATTTCATTCTGATATATTTCATTAATTACACTAGGAATATGGCTGGCTATCTCATCCTGATTTAATTCACCTTTAGCATTCCTTACGGCCACAGGACCTCCTAACAATCCGGAAATCCTTACATTGTGATATATCTCAGCTAATTGTACAAGATTCTCCAAATCAGCTAAATATAGCTTCTCCTCCAATTGCCTGTTTGCAGTCCAGCCAGACCCAAGAGCAGCAGTATCTACTACATTAAGAACGAGTAACATCTTTAAAAATTTGTTTTTATCATTAACGCCTTTTTCTTCCAAATAAGAAATTATATTTTTCGGAGATTTTTCTCCTAAAGTAATCTCACCTAAAACCCCATGAAGAAATATAAGATCTAAGATATCTGCTCTTTTTTCTTCCTCTACCCCAAGCTCTTCTAACAAATCGCCTGCTAATTTTACACCATCTGTATAATGGTCAGCGAATAAAACTTTACCATAGTCATGTAGTGCTGCTGCTATCCATATAACCTCTTTATCTGCAGCATTTTCCATCAAAGAGCTGTATATGGCTGCTACCTTATCAAAATTTGTTCTGTCTAAGTCCGACTCTCCACTAAGCATTCTTTGGTTAAGATAATCATAATTACCTTCCTCTAACATCTGCAAACACCGAATGACTTCCTGGCAATGAGTGGCTAAATCCATAAATGTACCGTCTTCTAATTTAGATGCAAAGCCACCCTTAATTTCTTTTAATGCAGGTAGAATAGAAATCCGGCTAAAAAAGTTAGATACATCCTGAATTGTTGCTTCTCCGGTCCCTATTCTTTCCTGTAAACTACCAAAATCAGCTCTTATGCTTTCATTTATTAACTCGTGCAAAGAATAGACCAGACCTTCTATTTTTGTGACAAGTTCCGTTTTCTCACTTATTTCTGTAGCATCATTTACTTGCTGAAGCAAGCTTTCAATTTTCTCTATATATAACTCACGCTGGGTATTCTGAACTCTGCGGCAGGAAGAATTTTGACTAGAAGAACTAGAGACAAAATTACAGGGGTAGAGATAACAGCTCAGCAGTAAAATGAGGGATGAAAAAAGCAGCCTCATGTCTCACCTCCTCCTTAGTGTGGAAGCCCCATTAAAAGATCATTGAGATGCTGAATTTGCTCAGCTAAAGTTATGTCCGGATTACTTTGTTCGTATGAGAGCTGCGGCCCGACAATCTGATCTGAGAATTCAATCACTTTATAAAATTCTTGTTCTATGTTATCGTGAATTCCATCCAGATACATTGAATAAATAATTCTTCTTACATACTCTCTGGCATCCTGCTCTGTCAGATCAACCCCTATTAAGGTTGTATCTACTCTCATAACTGCCTCGGTAAATTCAGAAATTTTATCTTCCAGTCCACATGCAGTAATAGCAGTATCGGCTCTTCTTAGAATCTCTGCGTCCCGTTCTGTTCTTATCTCAGCTACAAAACTATTGTATAGTACAGCTGCCTCTGATTCTTCTTCATTATAACTCTGAGCAGCCATACTCAAAGGGTCTCCTCCGAAACAGGTCCTAACCGCATCTTTTTCCTGATTGCTTAAGGTCTCCCAGGGTGCAACATCTAACTCTGCCATAGCCTTGACAAATAACGGCATGGCTTTTTCTCCCTTAAGAGCTGTTAAAGCCTTATTAAGATCTTTATATTCAGGGTTAGACGATGTTACATTATCCAACGCTGTCCTATAAACATCATAACCTTCGGAAGACTTTGCCTGCTGAATAACAATCTGGGCTATGGTATCAAAGAAGGCTGTCTTTTTGGCTTCTTCGGTTCCAAATACTTCTGTCAGCCCCTGCTGCTCTCTCTCTGTAAGCATAGACCAGACGTCATCCATAAAAACAGATTCCTCTTCTCCGACTTGATATTCACTAGGTACGCGATTGTATTCTGTCTCATAAACAATCCTTTTTTTATTCCACCCGCTTGCTAACTGCACAAGGCGATTTTCAAGTCCATTGGGATAGTCGACTGTTTGAATAGTATCTAAAACCTTAGCATAATTATCATCCATAGCTCTAACAGCAGTAATTGCTTCCTGAATACCTTCAGCTGGACGCCCCATCGTATGCGCAAGGAAAGGACTAGCAATTAAAGAGCCGAGGAGCAGTGAACCAAACGCTATTGGCCATATTGAAGGGCTAAAAACGCCCATTGTAAGAGCAGCAGCACTGCCAATAATCCAGCTCTTTTTCAATCGCCCTATCATCTGCTGATTAGTTCTGCCTGCTGCTGCCTGACCATAAACATTCCACTCTATCTTCTGACCTCTAAACGCTCCATAAAAATTTTTGATCGCCAGAGGAGTTCTTTCAACTATATTCATCAAAAGGGATTGGCTTCTCGTCATATCCGATAAAGCCACATTCGTACCTACAATACCCGCTTTAGGCTGATGGAACATATAATACAAGCTACCCATTGTAAGAGCAAAGTGAGAAAGCATTAACGGAACGCTTTCTATAGCAACTGTCACAGTAGGTAAAAACTCAGAAATCCACCAGGTAGCTATGAAGGCCGGCAAAGCCGTATCAAGGCTAAGCCCTACTACGTTCATAAACATATGCCATTTAAGATGCCCTGGTATCGGCTGCTTCATCCACTGACCTTCTTGATTTAAAGAACCAAGAGTACAATTAAACAAAAAGTTATATATGTCTCCCTGGTCCCAGCGAACCTGCCGAGCAGTATCTTGTAAAAAATCGTCAACAGTACCTTCTAAAAGGTGAAGCAACGTCTGAGGCAAGTCCACTTCTCCATCAATCTGCGGAGGATTAGCTGAACGCATATACTCTAACAATGCATCGGTATCCGTACGTGAGAATCCAAGATTGAGAAGCGATGCCACAATAATATCTTCACTTAGCTCATTCCTATTAGCTAAATCTCTCTGCAAAACCTCTGCGACTTCCATATTTTCAACCAATTTTCCAA
>JAVCCU010000044.1 GCA_030765335.1 Candidatus Kaelpia aquatica
ATCTCTTTTTCTGCCTCGTTTTTAGGCCGCAGCATTGCAATGGCTTCGGTACAAACTTCAAGAAATACGAATTTCCAGTGCATGAATTTATTTTCCATTGACACAAAACCACGTCTCATAGAATCTAACCCAGATTCTTCATGTCTACGCAGTGCTGTCATCAATGCATCTAAAGCTTTTTCTGTATCCTGCTGCATTGAGGCTATAGCCATAGGCATCCAGGTACTTTCATACCACCTTCCGTCTACAGGAAAACCTTTGGGAACTCTACAAAAATAATCTGCTAATTGCTCATCTTCCCGTGCAAGAGAAGCTATAGTATTGAGTATTAGAGCTATATCCTGAATAGGAAAAGAGTGCATATACCAACCTGGTATCAACATAGTAGTAAGAGTGCACTCAAGTCTTTCAAACCTACCTAAAGCTATAGTACCTGAATTATCCATTCCTCTAACGTCTTTCGCGAGAGGAGAATGGAAAAAATTTATTAACTCTTCGCAAAATTCTCCTGCAGTTATTGTACGTTCAGCTTTATAAGAAAATAGGAAATCATCCCATCTCTCCATAAACTCTCTACGAGGGTCATCAAAAAGATAAACAACCTTTACATCATAGGCTATAAGCTCAGAAAACTCATCGCCATCCCAAAATTCACTATCGGCACGATAGAACATCGAAAAATTAACCAATGCATATGTATCATTCTCGGGTAAAACTGAACCTGTGCTTTTTAAATAAATGTCTACATGTTTATCATATACCTCTTTAAATTTAACACGCACATTTTCAATCAGCTGACCTGGAGCAACTAAAAAAGAATCCCTTCCATGTTCTAAATAAGAATCAAACGCTCTAGAGGGAACAACTACATATCCTTTAGAGAGAATATTCTCTTCTAGCCATTTCTTGCGAGATTCAGGCGTACTACTTCCTCCATATGCAGTATCAACTTCAAAGATTGCTCCTTCTTCTATTGCTTGATTAATTATCTCCATATAAGATTCATAAGAACCTGCAGACAACTTTCTTCTTATATAGAGAGGTGATATATTCTCGGCCATCCACTGTTTAAACTCATTGTGAACGCCGTAAAGAACCGCCTCTAGAAAAGGTCTGTACGCTTGGAATTCGCTGGGATAAACATTTGGTGTAGTTTTGAATTGCATCATAACTTTAGCAAAAAAAGCCCTGGCTTCCTCTGTTGGAGAATGAACTCTACGTGCTAAGGCAAAGGAATTAAAAAATAACATACTAGCTATAATAAGTATAGTATTTCTGCTTATCTTATGCATGATTTAGCAAACCCCTTAGTATATATATGCCATATATATAGAGAAATTGCAATTGGTTAATAGTTTAATTATTAGAACAGTTATATCGCTCTCAACAGACCCTAAAGAGGCCTGGGCTAAGAGACATCCAGAGTATTTTCCTGTAAATATAAACAGAGCAGATAAGTTTAAGCTTATGCGTATACCGGGATTGGGTGAGGTTAGTGTTAAGAGAATATTAAATATAAGAAAGAGCGGGGGAAGGATTAAGAGATTAGAGGATTTAGGTAATATAGGTAAGAGGCTTAAGAAGGTGAGTGAGTATATTAGTTTTTGAGGGCAGAAAATATCTTTATTAATCCGGAATATCAATCTTAATTAACGTATAATTACCAATCTGTTCCAATTGATAAGAATTTGAATTTATACCATGTTGCTCTAGAATGCTTACTATTGATCCTTCAATCTCAGCGCGTGGCAAGCCTCTATAAGGAGAAAAAACTAAGCTCAAAAATAGCTTTCCGCCAGGCCTAGTATTTTTAATGGTCCAATTGAGAAATGCAGCCCGCTCATCATTAGAAAAATCTTGCAACACATTGATGCAAGTTGCTTTATTAAAATTCACCCTTCGCCATAACTTCCATCTACTAAGAGCTCGGGTATTGGTTATATCTAAGTCCCTCACTGAAAACGAACCGCGTTGACGGGCTACCTCAAGCATCTTCTCAGAATTATCAAATCCAAACAAATGTCGAGAAACATCATTTCCTTGTCTAAAAAATCTCACAAGATATTCAATAAAATCTCCGGTACCGACTCCAAAATCTACTAAATTATCTCTGGAATCAAAATTATCATCATCGGTAAATCCAATAAATTCTCTTGCAGCTTCGAAAATAAAGCGTGGCGTTCCGCTAAAGCGTTTTGGCTCCGGATGGTATAATGATAACCATGTATCAGTAGTTTCCCACCCTCCGCTATAAAAACGTGGTGAATATTCAATTAAATCTGTTTTATTTGCCTCTAATAACTCTAATGCCTGTGCAAAATTACCTCTTTCATCCTCTGTTGGCTGAAATCTTTCTGCCGGAATTAGTTTGGAGAACATATAAGTTGTAATGGTATATATATTGCCATCTGGCTTATAAATAAAGTTTGCCCCAAGGGAATAGAAGAAATCTGTGACGTGTTGTTCTAATTTATCAACCAGGCTCAAAATATCAGATGAAGCTGGCCCTTCTAAAGAAACACGTAAAGAATCTAGAGCTTGCAAAAGCCTGATATTCGCCAGTGTATCCAATGTTCTATCCAGGGGATCTGTAGTAAGCCCAGGCATCGTAGATAACCTATGAATGTCACCCTCTGCATATCTTCCATATCTAGCAACAATATCCATTACTTCCTGATGTAAAATACCGGAAAAATCATCAAGCAGCTTTCCTTGAGAACCATCTCTTAAAGACGCTGTCAGGACCATTAGTGGCTCGAAAAACTCACGCTCTACTCTTTCTCTATAAGTTTGAATATCCACAAAATCAGGATGCCATAAATTAGCATTTTCCCTGATTGCCTGGTGTCTTTCTAAAAAAACACTCAATTTACTGCTGAGACCATACTGACCGTCAAAAAACATCATTTCATCCAACTGACTCGATAACTCAATTAACTCGTATTCAGTTATAGTCGTTTCTTTAACCCGACGGGCGAAACAAGGCCTAGAAAATATCTGAAAACAAAATAGAATAATAAATAAAAAGGATATCCTCTTACATGTGTCTTTCAATTCCCCCCCCTGATACTTTAAAACTTATATTATAAAGTATACCCTATTTTTGCTTATAAATCAAACCAGCGGCAGGGGATATGCCAAAAAGATACACCTAAGTTATTGATGGTAAATAAATTCTGAAATAATAGTATATTCTTATAATAATTATACTTTGATATTGACAGCACCTACACATTAGAGAGAAGATATAATCAAGTTTTATTTACTTTTGGACGAAGTTACAAGGAAGTAACCGGATTAGATAAACTGAACAAATGATAGGCAATCCGGAAGGGTTGTCTTTTTTATTTCTGTGGAGGAGATGAAAACTATTGGATAGAAAAATTATTAAAAATGGGAGGGGATAAGATGAACTTTATGGCAATTTTAGCTGCAACTATATTCTGTTTTCATTCTGCGCAAGCTCTTTTTTTACAAAACAACGATCAGGCTTCATCAATGCCACTATCAAAAATAGTTGTTACATGTGGAGTGAGCGAGTCTTGTAATATGACTCTTAACGATGAAAGTTTAAAGCCTTCAGACTATTCTATTACAGAGAGCATCTCTTCCTTAAAGATGGGCTATCTGGAACATCCTTTCTTTGTTGTCACAACAGATGCAGAGGGTAATTTTTTCAACAGCGATGGAACATTGGCAGGTGAATTTGTTATGATTCAGCCAGATTGCTTACCGCAGGATATGTCTGAACTGTTTCAAACAGCCTATACGATAACCAAAGCATCAGGAGAGTCATCTACCTTAACTTCTGAAGAGTTTTTTACAGATTTTCTTCCTAAAATAGGATTTGTTGTTAAAAAGAGACTAAACGATGCATATGTTATAGCTACAGACCTTGAAAGAAAGATTTTTTTTCTTAGTGATATTACTTATGTAGAGTTTTCTGCAGAAGACAATGATGATAAGACTATAACTGAGATATATGGTTGGGGTAAGTTCTGGGGTGGTGGTGAGATTTATATCCCGGTTGAGTTTTAAGCTTTAACAACCTTCAAATTCTTATCAATATTAACAGTATTCAATATCTTTAAACATACCTAAGCAGCTGAATCTTAACGACCTACAATAGCTAATTTGTATTTTCCTTAACTATATGGCATACTTTATAAAGAGGGGGATTGGTGCAAAATATGGGAAATCTAAAGACCAAGGGGATTATTTTAATTATAGCAGGGATTACTTTATTCTCTTCTCCTGCTGATGCTAGAAGAGTGAAAACCAACGTTATAAATGAGAATCTTATTTTACGTAAAATATATAATGGATTTAGCAATCAAGAGATTGCTGAGGTCAGAATACCAAAAGAGTTTGATGTTTTTCCTAGGATCGCAGTTGATGATAATGTCTATGAACATTTTGGTAAAAATGGACTTGAGATACTTTTTAATAACATAGCTGAGGCTGTAAAAAA
>JAVCCU010000045.1 GCA_030765335.1 Candidatus Kaelpia aquatica
TGTTAAAGACTTAGAGCATTATGGTAGAAGTTAACCTACCCAATAAAAACTCTCTGCTTACAGATGTGAACAAATCTTTCTTAAAAACATGCAGATTGTCTGTTTTTATACCTCTCTTTATCTCTCAATTCCACCATTATTAAAAGAGGGTATTTAACAGTGTTTTTGCTCTTTATTGATTATTTTACCCCATTTTTAGAGCTTCCATCTAAACTATACGTTTGAAGCTTTGGTGGATTTTATGTATAGTTTTATTGATAGATTTTAATTAAGGAGAGATGTTATGAGAAAAAATATTTTAATCATAGAAGATGAAGAAGATATAATAGAATTAGTAAAATATAATCTAGAAAAAGAAGGATTTAAGGTTTTTTCTGCTGAAAATGGTGAAAGCGGTATAAGGATGGCAAAAAATCTTAAACCCCATTTGATTATTTTAGATTTGATGTTGCCAGAGATAGATGGGCTTGAGGTGGCAAAAAGGATGAAAAAAAGTGAAATTCTCTCTCATATACCTATAATCATGTTAACGGCTAAAAGCGGAGAATCAGATGTGATAGTAGGCTTAGAAGTGGGGGCAGATGATTATATGGCCAAACCATTTAGCCCTAAGATTCTTATCTCACGAGTCAAAGCTGTGCTACGTAGATATGAAGTGTCGATAAACGAAAAGAAAACAAAAATAGGTTTTTTAACCATTGATAGTAATAAACATAAAGTTACCATATCTAACGAGGAGGTTATTCTTACTGCCACTGAATTCAGACTATTAGAATATATGGCTCAACGTCCAGGAATTATATTAACTAGAGATAAATTATTAGATGGTGTGTTTGGATATGGGGCAGGAATATATGATAGAACTATAGATGCTCATATAAAATCAATACGTAGAAAACTAGGTAAAATCAAAGATTATATCGAAACTATCAGGGGCGTTGGTTATAGATTTAAGGAACTTCAAAGAAATGAAAAATAAAGTAATTTATAAATTTTTAGGTTCATATGTACTCTTGATCTTAATAGCAATGCTTATATTGGATTTCTTTGTGAGTATTAAGCTAAGAGATTATTATGAAAGTAATATCGCCGAAAAACTTAAAAGCAATGCGTATCTTACTGCTAAAATATTGCAAGAAACAGATATTATTACAAATAACAATTTGATTTATGAGTTGATAGAAGGCATAGCTAGAGACGAAGGGGTTAGGATTACAGTGATTGATAAACAGGGAAATGTTCTCAGTGATTCAGAGGAAGCTTCAAGCATGATGGAGAACCATATGGACAGGCCTGAGATGCAAGATGCTATGACCAAAGATTATGGCGAAACCGTTCGTTTCAGTGATACGTTGGGATTGAATATGAAGTATGTAGCTCTTCCTATAAAGATAAATGGTACGATTGAAGGCGTTGTTAGATTTTCTTTACCTCTTGTTGAAATAGAATCTCAACTTAGGATTATATATAGAGTGGTTCTCATCGGAGGTCTTATAGCAGTAATTATAGCTATAATAATAGGTTATTTTATTTCCAAAAGCATAACACGACCTATCACTGAAATGACAGATATAGCTGAGCATATCTCAAAGGGGGATTTTAGCAAAAAAGTTTCTGCAAAATCTAAAGACGAGTTAGGAGTGTTGGCTAAGTCATTAAACAGAATGGCTGACCAGTTACAATCAAAAATAGAGGCTTTGGACAAGCTAAATATTACAAGAAAAGATTTTATTGCTAATGTATCTCACGAACTTAAAACTCCATTAACTTCAATAAAAGGATTTATAGAAACGCTGGAGGACGGGGCATTATCTGATAAAGAAAATTCAAAGAAGTTTATATTGATTATAAAAAAACATACCGAAAGAATTGATAAAATTATAGATGATTTATTAAGTCTATCAGAGCTTGAATCAGAAAGAGACGGGATAGAGAAAGAAGAATTTAATTTGAAGGTTTCTTTAGATGAAATTCTGCAAGGATTTACACATTTGATTGTTTCAAAAAAACATGTTTTAACCGTTGATGCAAGAGGTAATGATTTTAGAATAAATTCTGATAAGTGTAGAATAGAGCAAGTATTGGTAAACCTGATAAACAATGCTATTAAATACACAAAAGATGGTGGCAATATAAAAGTTTCTATTTTCAAAGATAAGAAATATATGATTGTCGAAATAGAAGATAGCGGCATAGGGATACCTGCAGAACATTTAGATAGAATTTTTGAAAGATTTTATCGAGTAGATAAAGCAAGGTCTCGCCAACTTGGTGGAACAGGTCTGGGGCTATCTATTGTAAAACATATCGTATTGCTTCACGATGGAAAAATTGATGTAGAAAGCAAAGTAAGCAAGGGTACAAAGATTAGAGTCTCGCTTCCTTGGGCTTGAAGCCTTTTATTTTAATCTTCACACAATCTTCACACAATCTTCACATTTAATTCACCTTAAAAATATATACTACCTTTGAAAGTTATAAAGGATAATTTTTGG
Organism: Candidatus Kaelpia aquatica; assembly: GCA_030765335.1. NCBI lineage: Bacteria > Pseudomonadati > Candidatus Omnitrophota > Candidatus Kaelpia > Candidatus Kaelpia aquatica. The sequence goes on from JAVCCU010000045.1 coordinate 2,496, forward strand.
AGGAGATATGAATAAAAATAAATTTAGAACATTTGCAACGATACTATTAGTAGCAATTTCTCTTTATTTCTTTTTAACTAGCATAGGTTTAATGGGTAAAGCATTCAAGGGTTTCGGGGGAGAATTTGCTGAAATATTGCTGAGAACTACTTCAAATCCTTTTGTTGCTCTATTTGTGGGAATTCTTGCTACAAGTCTAGTTCAGAGTTCCTCGACCACTACTTCTATTGTTGTAGGTATGGTTGCTTCAGGGATGATAACCGTTGGTAACGCTATTCCTATAGTAATGGGGGCTAATATAGGGACAACTGTGACAAATACATTAGTTGCATTGGGTCATATTACACGTAGGGAAGAATTCAAACGGGCTATTAGCGGAGCGACTGTTCATGATTTTTTTAATTTGATATGTGTAGCTATATTATTTCCATTGGAACTAGGAACTGGTTTCTTACAAAAATCTGCTACATTCTTATCTATGTCATTTGTTAATGCTGGCGGTATTAAGTTTACAAGCCCGATAAAGATGGCAATAGATCCAACCATTGATTTTACAAAGTATGTATTTACTAAATTTTTGAATTTACCTCACCATCTAGCTTATTCTTTGATTTTAATAGTATCGATAATTATGCTTTTCCTTTCTTTGTTTTCTATCGTAAGGTTAATGAAATCATTGGTTATAAATAGAACTGAATCTGTATTGGATAAAGTAATAGGAAAAAACGGATTTATAGGTATATTTGCAGGATTATTATTTACTATTGTTGTACAAAGTAGCTCAATAACAACTTCTCTTCTAATCCCTTTAATAGGTGCAGGTATTATTACCGTTGAAACTATATTTCCTATAACTATGGGAGCAAACATCGGTACTACCACTACTGCAATTTTAGCCTCATTTGCAACAGGTAATCCCGCAGCAATAACAATAGCATTTGTACATTTCTTATTTAATATAACAGGTGTGCTATTTATTTATCCTATAAAAATAATGCGAAGTATACCTATAAATTTAGCAAAGAATTTTGGTAATTTAGCGTTTAAGAAAAGAAGATATGCTTTGATTTATGTTTTCAGCATATTCTTTTTGATTCCAGGGCTACTAATTGTTATTTCAAAATTAATAAAATAGGAGGTAATTATGTTTGAGACTTTAATAAAAATATGGAAGAAAAAAAATCTTCTACCACAGGTGTTTGACGAATTTCAGGAGATACTTGTTAACGCACATGAAATGTTTGACTCTGTGTGTAAAAAACTAATTGATAATGAAGAAGTACCCTCTTTGAGGAAGAAGATTTACGAGATTGATGAAAATATTAATAGATTGCAGAAAGATATAAGAACAAAAGTCGTAGAACATCTAATATTTCAACCAGCAGTGGATGTGTCCGTATGCCTTCTTTTGATGAGTGTTGTAAAAGATGCAGAAAGACTGGGAGATTATTGTAAAAATCTGCTGGAAGTGGTTTACATTCTGGGAAAACCTATAGATAAGAAGAAATATTTGTATTTCTTTGACGTTATGGATAAAAAAATATCTGAATTGTTTAAAAAGACAAAAGAAGCTTTCATTGAATCAGATGAAAAAAAATCAATTACTGCATGGGATTATGAGACAAAGATAGTAAAACGTTGCGATGAGATAGTTGAGGAACTTGCAAAAAGCAGCTTATCTATTAATGAGGGTGTATGTCTTACTTTGATTGCGAGATATTTTAAACGGTTGACAGCCCATTTAACTAATATTGCTACTTCAGTAGTTCTACCTATAAGCGAATTAGATCATTATGATGAAGGGAGGAGAAAAGAAAGTGTTACAGATTGAGAAAAAAATAATTACCGTTCTTATTGTAGTGATAGGACTATTTACCACAATATGCTTTGCTTTTGATAATAATGATTTTCAATATTGGAATACAGAAAGCATTTCTTGGAAGATTAGCGATGACTGGAAAGCACAGCTTGAAACAGAATTTCGCTACGGAGATAATGCAAGTGATTTTTACTATCAACATTCAGATATAGGTCTTACTTATTCGGGGGCAGCTAAATGGCTGGATTTTGGCTTTAATTATAGGCAAATATTCGAAGAAAAGAATAGTATTTGGCAATATGAGAATGTACCCCATTTTAATGCAACTTTAAAATGGGAACTGTTAGATTATCTATTTAGCAATAGAATGAGGTTTGAATATAAAAACAAAGAGGGATCAGATAATTATTGGAGATATAGGAATAAAATTACAGTAAAAATACCAATAAAACTAACAAATCTTGAAATTCAACCCTATATAGCAGATGAGATATTTTATGACTTTGACGAAGAAATCTTTAATAAAAATAGGCTCTATGCTGGGTTTAATTTTAGATTATTCAAACATTTAAAAGTAGAGACTTTTTACCTCTGGCAAAATAGCAAAAATAGTAGTGGCTGGAGCGATATTTGTGCTTTAGGAGCAAAGTTAAAATTATTTTTTTGATATATAGTTATGACTTCCCCCCCCCATTAGTTGTGCCAGTCCTCAAGAGAGAGCTAAGAGAAATTTCCCTGAAGAAAAGATCTATTCTATTTTTGGCGGATTTCATTTAAAAGATAAGAGTAAGGATGAGATAGGGGCTATAGCTGAGAGATTTAGGGAGCTAGGGGTAGAGAGAGTTGGACCTACTCATTGTAGCGGTAAAGAAGCAGAAGATATTTTTAAGAAGCAATATGGTAGCAAGTTCATCGAAGTAAAGACAGGGGCTTCTTTTGAGGTTTAAAAAATATTGTTTATTTATTATTATGATTGGATTTGATGAATAAAATATAAATTAAAATGGATAGTTATCATTTCTGTGGTACACTTAATATAGGTGCGTAGTCGCACTAAAATAAGATGCAATGTGGCGTTCGAGAGAGCGCCTTTTTTGTTTTTGGACAAGGGCGTTATATGTTATTGTTAGCAACAGACGAACGTTTTTTTATTAGAGGCGACGAGTAGATGGATTTTAGAATATTATTAGAAAAGATAACCCCTAGGCTTAAATATATTGCGCGTATGAATACGCTCTATGGTTTTTATAGCCAAGACGACCTTTTTCAAGAGATGTGCATTTATCTCTGGCAACAATATAGATATGGATTACCTATAGGGATAAACGAATCTTATGTAGTTAAAGGTTGTGAGTTTCATTTAAAGAATTTTCTTCGTAAGGGAAGACCTAAGATAGTGCTCTCCAGTCTTGATGAATCAATATGTTCGGGGGGCATAACATTGGTCGATATTCTTGAAGATGATAAGGCGGATTCTAAATCAAGAATAGAGGCTAGATTAACTATAGATGATATTAAAGATTTAGGCTTAACAGATAAGGAAAATTCAGTGTTGTCTTTGCTTTTAAAAGGCCATACCATGCGTGAAATTGCAGTTAAACTAGACGTATCTCATGTTATGGTATTGAAATATAAGAATAATATAAGAAAGAAATGGAAAAAGAAGGGTTACCAAAAGTGATTAATATTAACTTAAGTATGTAGAAGCTTAAAACACAAAGTCGTGTAAACTCAAAGGCGTTTCTTAGATAAGAACGTCTTTTTTGTTTTTAAGAAAGAAAAAACTGAAAAAGGAGACTAACGTGCTAAAGAGGAAAGCGGTTTATAGTTTGTCTACGCTCATTATCTTGTTTAGTATACTTTCTGCTGTACAAGCAGAAGCTTTGGAAGATATTGAAATCTCGATAGACATAGCGGTCTATTCTAAATATATCTGGCGTGGTTTTAAACTCGATGACGACCCTGTTTTACAATCCGGAGTGTATGTCAGTAGCCATGGTTTTGATTTCAGTGTCTGGGGTACCGCTGACCTAGAGAATGATGATTCTTTAAACTCAGATGAGATGGATTATTCATTAAGTTACACCTATGACTTGAGGAATAAATTGAATCTTCCTATGTCTATATCAGGAGGGTATACATATTATGATTTTCCACCAGTTGATACCAATAGTCAGGAGTTCTTCGTAGGTTTTGCATTAGATGGTGTCCTATCTCCTGCTTTAACTTGGTATCACGATTTTGAAGATGAAAGCCAGGGTGGCGGTAAGGGCGATTATATAATTGCTGAAATTAGTCATTCTATCAAAATAGAAAGTTCTCCTGTAACAGTCAATCTATCAGGTCATGTAGGCTATAATAATGAGTTGTTTATCAATGGAGATGGTGGTGATATAGGTTGTGAAGTAGGATTGACGTTCAACTTGTCAGATAATTGTTCTCTCTCTCCAAGTGTAAGTTATTCTATTCCTTTTGGTGATCTAAGCGATTCTAGCGATGGTAATCAAGATAATGAATTTTATGGTGGCGTTGCTTTAAGTTTTAATCTTTAAATTTAAGGAGGTGTATTATGGATGTTAGTTATGCAACAACAGTAGGCATTGATACACTCTGGGTTTTAATAGCTGCATTTTTGGTTTTTTTCATGCAAGCGGGATTTGGTATGGTTGAAGCAGGCTTTATTCGTTCTAAAAATACCTGTAACATACTTACGAAGAATTTTTTAGATTTTTGTATGGCATCTTTAGGATTCTTTATGTTTGGGTATGCGATTATGTTTGGGACAGGAAACGGATTTATGGGTTTTACGGGTTTTTTCCTTAAAGGTGCTGAATCAGGAGCTGACATACCAATATATGCTTTCTGGCTTTTCCAAGCCGCATTTTGTGGTGCAGCAGCAACTATTGTTGCAGGAGGCATGGCTGAGAGAATGAAATTTAAGGCCTATCTTATATATTCATTTATTATATCAGCTTTGATCTATCCTACGGTAGGTCATTGGATTTGGGGTGGAGGCTGGCTTGCAAAGATTGGTTTTGCAGATTTTGCAGGTTCAACAGTCGTCCATGCTGTAGGTGGCTTTGCTGCTTTAATAGGAACAATTATACTTAAGCCCAGAATAGGTAAATATAATGTAGATGGTTCAGCCAATGTAATAGCGGGACATAATATACCACTTGCTTCTTTAGGGGTATTTATTCTATGGTTTGGTTGGTTTGGTTTTAATCCTGGTTCGACTTTATCTGTGGGAGATGGCTCTCTCATAAGTAGAGTTGCAATTAATACAAATCTTGCAGCAGCAGCGGGTGGTATTATGGCTATGATTGTGGTCTGGAAGCTATTCGGCAAACCAGATCTATCTATGGCTATGAATGGTGCACTCGCAGGATTGGTGGCTGTCACAGCTCCTTGTGCATTTATTGAGCCTTGGGCGGCTATAACCATAGGAACGGTAGCAGGATTTATTGTAATTGTTGGAGTTTTATTCTTAGATAGAATCAGAGTGGATGATCCAGTTGGAGCTGTTGCAGTCCATGGCTTTAACGGTATTTGGGGAACTCTGTCTGTAGGGCTGTTTGGACAGAAAGTATTAGGGCTAATCAACGATGGATTATTTTATGGTGGTGGATTTAAACAGCTTGGAATACAAGCATTAGGATGTTTGACTGTAGTGCTGTTTATTATAGCTACTATGGGAGTTGTGTTTAAATTAATAGATTTCTTTATAGGGCTTAGAGTTTCAAAAGAAGAGGAGCTAAAAGGTTTAGATATCACTGAACATGGCATGGAATCTTATGCTGGGTTCCAAATATTTACTACTGAATAATAAGGAGGTATAGAGATGAGATTAATAATAGCTATGATACAGCCTCATAAATTGCCTGATGTTAAAAAAGCCTTATATGATGCAGATGTTCACAAGATGACAGTTACTAATGCCCTAGGTTGCGGTCAACAGAGAGGTTATACCGAAACCTATAGAGGTGTTATGCAAGAGGTCAATCTGCTTAAGAAGGTTAGACTCGAGATTGCTGTAAACAAAGATTTTGTTGAGCCTACTGTTAAGGCAATTGTAAAAGGAGCTAACACAGGTAGCATAGGAGATGGAAAGATATTTGTTTTAGATCTTCCAGAGTGTATCAGGATTAGAACTGGTGAATCTGGAAATAATGCAATAGGTTAAAAAATAGGTTACCAAAATAGTTGTTTTTTTACTTCTGTATATAGAAGTGCTAAAATTATAGGCAAGTGTGCACAAAGAGAGTGCATAGATAAACTGAGGACAAAGAGGTCTTAAGCTGGATAGCTTGAGATTTTTTTATTTTAAGGTGAAAATTAAGGAGGTAAAGATGGAGAAGAGAACAAAAGCAGATATCTTGAAATTGACGAAAGAGAATGATGTAAAATTCATAAGACTTTGGTTCACAGACATGTTGGGGCAGGTTAAGAGTTTCGCTATTACTGACAAAGAGTTTGAGAATGCACTTGAAAATGGTATGGGTTTTGACGGTTCTTCCATCACTGGTTATCAGGATATAGAAGAATCAGATATGATTGCTATGCCGGATCCGGATACATTCGCTATTCTTCCTTGGCGTCCAGGCGAAAAGGCTGTTGCTAGAATGATATGTAATGTCTTGAATCCAGATAAGACACCCTATGAAGGCGATCCACGCTATGTGCTAAAAAAAGCTATTAAGAGAGCAAGCGATATGGGTTTTGACCATTTCTATCTTGGCCCTGAGCTCGAGTTCTTCTATTTTAAAAATGATGAATCTACAGATACTCTTGATAAAGGAGGATACTTTGACCTTACGACACTTGATGTTGCAAGTGATTTAAGAAGAGAGACTGTTCTTACACTTGAAAAGATGGGTATAGATGTAGAATATTCCCACCATGAAGTGGCGCCATCGCAGCATGAAGTTGATATGCGCTATAAAGACGCTCTAGAGATGGCAGATAACGTTATAACTTATAGGATTGTTGTTAAAGAGATTGCAAGTAAGTTTGGCGTCTATGCTACATTTATGCCTAAACCTATATTCGGAGAGAATGGATCAGGGATGCACGTACATCAATCTCTGTTTAAAGGAACTAAGAATGCTTTCTTTGATTCAAAATCAGAAGATTTTCTATCAGATACTGCACGTCAATATATAGCAGGATTATTGAAACATTCTAAAGAGATATGCTCTATCTTCGCCCAAACTACAAACTCATATAAAAGGTTGGTTCCTGGGTATGAGGCTCCTGTCTATGTGGCTTGGAGCAGAAGGAATAGGAGTGCTCTTGTTAGGGTGCCCTTATATCATCCAGGTCAAGAGAAAGCTACGAGATGCGAGTTTAGAGCTTGTGATCCAGCTTGCAATCCTTATCTTACTTTTGCCGTTATGCTGCAGGCAGGTCTAGATGGAATAGAGAATGGTTATGAAATACCTAAAGCTATGGAAGAGAATCTGTACCACTTAAACGATGCAGAGAGAAAAGCCAAAGGCATAGATACGCTTCCAGATAGTTTGGGCCATGCTATATCTGTAACTGAAAATAGTAGTCTTGTTAAAAAGACATTGGGAGATCATATATTCTCTAGATTTATAGAGATAAAGAAAAAAGAGTGGAATGAATATAAAATTCAAGTTCCTCAGTATGAGCTTGATAAATATTTATCGGTTCTTTGATTTTTATATATAGCTCTATTGAAGTACGATCTTTGATAGGGCGGGAGTTGGTTGATTAGTATGAAATATAATGCATATTATAAGAGGATGGGTCTTTATTACAGCGTGATTGAAGCTACAGAGAAGCCTCTTATTGAAAATACACTTAAGACTACATATGGTAATCAGCTAAAGGCTGCAAAAATATTAGGTATAAATAGGAATACTTTAAGAAGCAAGATAAAGAAATTAGGCATCGAATTAAATAAATAAAAATTTAGTAATAACATTTTTTTTGTGGAGGAATGATTAATGTTTAGGCAGGTTCCGAAACAGCAAGGATTATATTATCCAGAATTTGAAAAAGATTCTTGCGGAGTGGGATTTGTCGCTAATATTGATGGATCTAGTTCAAATCATATTATAAAGCAGGGTATAGAAGTTTTACGTAGCCTATCACATCGCGGTGCTGTAGGTGCAGATCCCGATACTGGTGATGGCGCGGGTCTATTAATACAGATGCCTCACGATTTTCTTTATAAAGCTGCTGGTGATTTGGGGATAAAACTTCCAGATCGATCTGAATATGGTAGCGGTTTGGTGTTTTTACCGCGTGACAGTGGAGACAGAGAGCTTTGTAAGAAGATATTTCAGAAAGTTATCAAAGATGAAGGACAACATTTTTTAGGCTGGCGTAAAGTACCTGTAGATAGTTCTTGCATAGGTAGAAGCGCTAAAGATACAGAGCCGATTTTTGAGCAGATATTTATAGCCAGAGATAATGGTATAAAAAATCAGCTTGAATTTGAAAGAAAACTTTATGTAATCAGAAGAGAGGTAGAGAATGCTGTATTAAAGTCTTCATTGGAAGACAAAAACTCTTTCTATATTACTAATATTTCAAGCCGGACTCTTTCCTATAAAGGCTTGTTAACTCCTGAGCAGGTTGAAGATTTCTTCTTAGACCTTAAGGATAAAAGTTTAAAGAGTGCTTTATGCTTAGTCCATTCTCGCTACAGCACTAATACTTTTCCTAGTTGGAATTTAGCTCAGCCTTTCAGATTTCTTGCCCACAATGGTGAAATAAATACGCTACGTGGAAATATTAATTGGGTTAGTGCGAGAGAGCGGTTGCTTAACAGCCCTCTGTTTGGCTCAGACATGGAAAAGCTAAAACCTGTTATATCGAAAGGTGGTAGTGATTCCGCTGCGATAGATAATATCTTTGAGTTTTTGGTTTTATCAGGTAGGACTTTGGAGCATGCCATGATGATGCTTATACCGGAAGCTTGGGAATATGACAATCTTATGGACAGCAAACTTAAAGAGTTTTATAAATACCATGCTTGCCTTATGGAACCGTGGGATGGCCCAGCTGCTGTAGCCTTTACTGATGGTAAGAATATAGGAGCTGTTTTAGATAGGAATGGTTTGCGTCCTGCTAGGTATATTATAACCAAGAGTGGATTTGTGGTTATGGCTTCTGAAGTTGGCGTTTTAGATATAGATCCTTCTGAGATTGAAACCTCGGGTAGATTAGAACCAGGTAAAATATTTTTTATTAATACTGAGAAAGGTTCTATAGTGCATGACTCTGAGATCAAAAAGCAGTTAGCTTATCATAAGCCTTACGCTAAATGGAATAGAGATAATATGGTAGATATAGATGATATATCTACCATAGACGAGACTCCTAATATAAAGGATGTTTTAGTCAATCTTTCTGCTTTTGGCTACTCCAGAGAAGATTTAAAAATTATACTTAAGCCGATGATTGAAGATGGTAAGGAACCTGTTGGATCTATGGGTAACGATACTCCGTATGCTTTTTTATCAAAAGAACCGTTGCTACTTTATGATTATTTTAGGCAGTTATTTGCTCAGGTTACCAATCCGGCTATAGACCCCATAAGAGAGAAGATTGTTATGAGCATGGAAAGCTTCATAGGCCCTAGCAGTAATATCTTAGACGAGAGCGCTGAGCATAGTCATAAATTGAGGGTTAAAAATCCTATATTAAGCAACAATGAGCTTAGCAAGATAGCTAATATAAGCATCAATGGCTTTAAAGCGAAGAAGATATATTCATTTTTTGATTCCAATGGTTCTGTAGAAGGTTTTATTAATGCGTTGGATAGAATCTGTTTTGAAGCAGAGTATGCTATAGAAGCTGGTTATTCTTTTATAATTTTGAGTGATAGAGGTTCTGATAAAAATAATATTGCACTGCCAGCTCTTTTAGCAGTAAGTGCAGTACACCATCATCTTGTAAGGAAGACTATCCGTTCTCAGGTTGCCTTAATAGTAGAGAGCGCTGAGCCAAGAGAGGTACACCACTTTGCTTTACTTTTTGGTTATGGGGCAGATTGTGTAAATCCCTATCTAGCTTACGAAGCGATACAATATATGATAGATAGGGGCGAAGTTGATACAGAGGTTAAGGAAGCGCTATATAATTACAATAAAGTTTTAAGAGATGGTCTGTTAAAAATTCTTTCTAAGATGGGAATATCTACTTTAAGGAGTTATCGCGGGGCACAGATATTTGAGATATTAGGTTTAGATAATAAATTAGTAGAGAAGCATTTCTCTAATACCATTTCACGTATTGGAGGAGTTGGACTAAGGATTATAGCAGAAGAGACTATTAAGAGACATAAGAATGCCTATTTAAAGAGAGAGCCTAAAGGTGTGCATTTAAAGAGTGGGGGTATATACCAGTGGAAGAAAGACGGAGAGTCTCATCTCTGGAACCCAGAGAGCATTTTAAATCTACAGATTGCCGCACGGAATAATGATTATGAAAAATACAAAAAGTTTGCATCTATGATAAATAATCAAAATGATAATCCTACTACATTACGAAGTCTATTTAATTTTAACGATACAGAGCCTATATCTATTAATGAAGTTGAGCCAGCCAGTAGTATCATGAAGAGATTTGCTACTGGAGCTATGAGTTTTGGTTCTATAAGTAGGGCTGCACATGAGACTATAGCTATTGCAATGAATAGAATAGGTGGAAAATCAAATACCGGTGAAGGTGGAGAGGATCCAGGCAGATTTTTTGAACTTCCCAATGGGGATTCAAAGAGAAGTTCAATAAAACAGGTTGCTTCTGGTAGGTTCGGGGTAACATTGAATTATCTTGTTAATGCAGATGAGATACAGATAAAAATCTCTCAAGGTGCAAAACCTGGAGAAGGCGGGCAGTTGCCGGGGCATAAAGTAAGTGATATTATTGCAAGGACTCGATATACAACGCCAGGAGTTACTCTTATATCTCCGCCTCCGCATCATGATATATATTCTATAGAAGATCTTGCCCAATTAATATTTGATCTAAAAAATGCTAATCCTAAAGCTCGAATAAGCGTTAAGCTTGTTTCTGAAGTAGGCGTTGGAACGGTTGCTGCCGGTGTCGCAAAATGTCATGCAGATATGATTCTTATCTCAGGTGGAGATGGAGGTACAGGTGCAGCTCCAAGGAGTTCTATAAGATATGCAGGGTTGCCTTGGGAGCTAGGTCTATCTGAAACACACCAGACGCTTCTGTTGAATAATCTACGTTCTAGAGTACGCTTGCAGGCTGATGGTCAGATGCGTACTGGTCGAGATATAGCCATAGCTACTCTATTAGGAGCTGAAGAGTATTGTTTTTGCAGCGCTGTTTTAGTTGTAATGGGATGTATTATGTTGAGACACTGCCATTTAAATAACTGTTCTGTTGGCATAGCTACGCAAGATGAAATATTGCAGAAGAGATTTAAAGGTAAGCCTGATCATATAGTTAACTATTTAACATTTGTAACAGAAGAGCTCCGCGAGATTATGGCAAAATTAGGTATCAAGAGTATAGATGAGATGGTTGGACATACAGAGTTTATCTATCTAGATAAGAATATTGTCTCTGAAAAGTGTAGGAGTATAGATTATTCTCAAATTATCTATAAGCCAACAATGTTAAACAACAAAGCTAATAGTAGTTCTAAAAAAGTGGGGATAGATCTTGATAATGTTTTAGATAGAAAATTAATCAAAGAATCCATTGAATTTATAGGTAAAAATAAGACTATCAACATTCAGTGTCAGATTAAGAGTACCGATAGAGCTGTAGGTACAATGTTAAGCGGGGAGATATGTAGAAAGTACGGTGATAATGTATTATTAGAAGATTCTATTGTCTGTGATTTTCGAGGCGTAGCAGGCCAGAGCTTTGGTGCTTTCCTTATTAAAGGTATAACTTTCAAGCTTCAAGGGATGGCCAATGATTATATTGGTAAAGGCATGTCTGGAGGTAAGATCATTATTTATCCGGATAGAGAAACGACATATAGGGCTGAGGATAATATTATAGTAGGCAATACCTCTTTCTATGGAGCCATATCTGGAGAAGCATATATACGTGGTGTTGCAGGGGAGAGATTCTCCGTAAGGAATTCAGGCCTATATGCTGTCGTTGAAGGTGTTGGAGATCACGGTTGTGAATATATGACCGGAGGTAGAGTTATCGTGCTAGGTAAGACAGGAAGAAACTTTGCTGCTGGTATGTCGGGCGGCATAGCTTATGTGTATGATTTAGATGATAAGTTTAGATCTAGATGCAATATAGACATGGTTGAATTAGGTAAAATAAATAGAGAGGATATGGATACTATATACTTCTTGTTGAGTAATCATTTTAAATATACAGATAGTAGCAGGGCTAAATATATATTAGATAATATAAAGGAAGAGAGAGAAAAGTTTATAAAGGTTATGCCGCTAGAGTATAAAAGAGTGTTGAGCAATAGGAAGATAGATAGAGTTGATATTTTGGAGAGCTCAGATGGGTGATATCAGAGGGTTCTTAAAAAGGGGAAGAAAGGATTTAGGCTGCAGAAATGTATCTGAACGTGTAGAGGATTTTAACAATGTTTATCTACCGCCATCTAAAGATAGTTCCATGGAGCAAGCTTCACGCTGTATGGACTGTGCTACTCCTTTCTGCCATTGGGCTTGTCCATTAGGTAACTATATACCAGAATGGAATGACTATCTATTTAAAGGTAACTGGAGAGAGGCTTTAAAATTACTTGATGCTACAAACAATATGCCTGAGATAACAGGCAGGCTCTGTCCTGCGCTATGTGAGTATTCTTGTGTCTTAGGTTTAAATAGTGATGCAATATCTATACGTGATAATGAGCTTTCGATAATAGAGGCTGGATTCAAAGAAGGCCTTATAGCGCCTCATATTATAGAAGATAGAACAAACAAGAATGTAGCTATTATTGGTTCTGGACCTGCTGGCTTATCTTGCGCTGCTCAACTTAATAGAGCAGGTCATAATGTGACTGTTTTTGAACGAGATAATAAGATTGGCGGTATACTTCGTTATGGAATACCAGATTTTAAATTAGAGAAAGAGATATTAGACAGACGTATCAAAATTTGGGAAGAAGAAGGAATTGATTTTAAAGTGAATATAGAGGTTGGCGAAGATTATTCTGCAGAAGAATTATTGGAGGATTTTGATGCTGTCTGTTTAGCTTGCGGCTCTCGTGTGCCTAGAGATCTTAATATAAAAGGTAGAGAGTTAAGAGGAATATACTTTGCTATGGACTATCTTATCCAGGCTAACTATATTGCATCTAAAGAGACCATAGATAAAGATGATTGTATAAATGTTAAAGATAAAAAAGTCGTAGTCATAGGAGGTGGTGATACTGGGGCAGATTGTGTAGGTACCTCTCATAGGAACGGTGCTAAGAGTGTTATCCAAATAGAGGTTATGCCTAAGCCACCAGAATGTCGCGGAGATAATGAACCTTGGCCTTTATATCCTACACTGTTTAAGACTTCAACTAGTCATGAAGAAGGAGGTCAGAGAGAATGGTCTGTGCTGACTAAGAAGTTTTTGGGTAGAGATGGCGCTATCAATAAAATATCTTGTGTAAAAATAGAATTTGAAAAAGAGAGCGAAAATAGCTGCCCATCAATGAGAGAGATACCCGGAAGTGAATTTGAGATAGAGGCAGATATTGTTATACTAGCTATAGGTTTTTTACATACTGAAAAATCTACGTTACTTAGTAAGCTCAGCATTGTATTTGATGAGAGAGGCAATGTTAAAACAGATGATTGCTATATGACTTCGGCTAAAAATATATTCTCTGCAGGCGATATGAGGATAGGACAATCTTTGGTAGCATGGGCTATATCAGAAGGACGTAAGGCAGCTTATTCTATGGATAAGTATTTAATGGGGGACAGTAATCTAGCTGTTATGTAAAGGATTCTTAATATGATAACTACAGGTATAAGAGGTTTAGATCGAATTATTACAGGTTTAAAAGCAGGAGATAATGTAGTCTGGCAGATAGATGATGTTAAAGACTACATGGATATCTTAAAACCATTTGTAGAGAAGGCATTAGAAGATAACAAAAGAGTTGTGTATATTAGATTTGCTTCTCATCAAGAATTAGTTCCAGAGTCAGACAAGGTTAAGCGCTATAATCTTGACGCTTATGCAGGATTCGAGTCTTTCACTGCTAAGATAAATAATATTATCTCTAAAGAAGGCGAAGGGGTTTACTATGTATTTGATTGTTTATCAGAGCTTCTCTCTGCGTGGGCAACAGATCTTATGATAGGTAATTTTTTTATGGTGACATGTCCTTATCTCTATGAACTTAAGACAATTGCTTACTTCTCAATATTGCGTAATCAACATTCTTTTAAATCTATTGCCAAAATACGTGAGACAACGCAATTATTAATGGATCTCTATTGTGAAAGTGGTTGCTATATACATCCATTGAAGGTTTGGAATAGATATTCACCTACAATGTTTCTCCCACACTTAAAAGAAGGAGATGATTGCAGTCCTATTACTGATAGTGTTAATGCTGTAAAGATTCTTTCTTATATTCGTGATCAAGGTATGGATGTTGCAAAAAGAAATTTAGATTATTGGGACCGCCTATTTTTTGAAGCCGAAGAATTATTAAATATTGATTCAGATAAGAATAGATTAAAAGACATGTTTAATAAATTATGTAATATTATGATAACCAAAAACGATAAAATTTTAGCTCTTGCTAAGAATAATTTTTCGCTTAGTGATCTAATAGAAATAAAATCAAAATTAATAGGATCGGGGTTTATCGGCGGTAAAACTGTAGGAATGCTTTTGGCACGTAAGATTCTATCAAAGGACAGCTCCTTTAACTGGGAGTTGTTATCTGAACCCCATGACTCTTTTTATATAGGTTCTGATATATTCTATTCCTACATAGTAGAGAATAATCTTTGGAAGCTACGTATGCAGCAGAAGACAGAGGATGGCTACTTAAGAATAGCAGAGATTCTTAAAGAGAAGATGCTCTATGGTGTATTTCCTGAAGAGATTAAGGAGCATTTTCAACAGATTATTGAGTATTTTGGATCTTCACCTATTATAGTACGATCTAGTTCGCTCTTAGAGGATGGTTTCGGAAATGCTTTTGCTGGTAAATATGAGAGTATATTTTTAGCGAATCAGGGAACACCGGAACAGCGTTATATTCAATTTGCCGAGGCTGTGAAGAAGGTATATGCAAGTACTATGAGCGAGGACGCTCTTGTATATAGAAAACAGAGAGGGCTGGACAAGCTTGATGAGCAGATGGCTCTTCTTGTACAGAGGGTTTCTGGGTCAGAACATAAAAACTATTTCTTCCCTGATTTAGCAGGAGTAGGTATATCGTATAATACTTATGTTTGGAATAACGAAATAGACCCCGAAGCTGGTATGCTTAGACTGGTATTTGGCCTTGGTACAAGGGCTGTAAATCGTGTTGAGGGAGATTATCCTAGGATAGTTGCTATAGACGATCCTCTGAGGAAGCCTTATGCTGAAGAAGATTTGAAAAGGTTCTCTCAGCATAAAGTCGATCTTATCGATATAAGAAATAACAACCTTGAAACCTGTGATTTTAATAAACTTATAAAAGATTCTGCTTATCCGCATATAAAATCTATAGCGATAGAGGATTGTTTAACGATACGCAATCCTAGTGATGGAAAGTCAAAAAAGAAGAATTCTTGGGTTTTGACGTTTGATAGGTTATTAAAAGAGCAGGATATTATCGGTTCTTTTAAAAAGATATTAAGCTCACTTCAGAAATTCTATAATTATCCTGTAGAGATAGAGTTCACAATAAACCTCAGAGATAATAATACGTTTAAGATAAATCTTTTGCAATGCAGGCCTTTACAAACAAAAGGTTTAGGTTCTAAAGTTAAGATGCCTTCCAAGGTTGAATCTAATAGATTATTTTTTGAGTCTAATGGCTATTTCCTAGGGGGAAATATATCACAGCGTATTGATAAGATTATTTATGTTGATCCAGAAGGTTATAGTAAGCTTGCCTTGCAAGAGAAGTATGAGGTTGCTCGTATAGTTGGGAGATTGAATAAGAGCATAGAAGATAGATATAATACACCCACTCTTTTAGCAGGGCCTGGGAGATGGGGCACTACGACTCCTTCTTTAGGTATCCCGGTTAGCTTTGCAGAGATAAACAATGTAGCTGTTCTTGCCGAGATTGCTTTTTCTGCTGGCAACCTTATGCCGGAACTATCTTTCGGTACTCATTTTTTCCAGGATTTAGTTGAGACTAATATATTTTATGTTGCGCTTTTCCCGGAAAAAGACGGTGTCTATTTAAATGATAATTTATTGAAAGACAAGAATAATATGCTATTAAAATATATGCCCGAATCTGTTCAATATAAAGATGTTGTTAAGTTTTATGATTTAAAGGGAAGTAGTTTAAAAATAGTCTCTGATGTTTTAACTCAGAAAGTAATATGTTTTGTAGATTCTAATAAGGCGAAGAGATGAAAGCAAAGATAGCTCTTGAAGACGGCACAGTTTTTAGCGGTAAATCTTTTGGTGTTACTGGAGAGAGGTATGGGGAGTTAGTATTCAATACAAGTATGACAGGGTATCAAGAGATAATCACTGATCCTTCATATAAAGGTCAGATAGTTATGATGACCTATCCTTTGATAGGTAATTATGGCATTAATCCGGAGGATACTGAATCTCGTAAACCATTTTTAGAAGGGTTTGTAATAAAAGAGTTAAGTCGTATTGTAAGCAATTGGCGTTCGGAGATGAGCTTGGGTAAATATTTTGAAATTAATAATATTTTAGGCATAGAAGATGTAGATACAAGAGCGCTAACTAAACATATAAGGCTTCAAGGGGCCATGAAAGCAGTGCTATCTACTGAGGACTTAGATAACAAGAGCTTGATAGATAAAGCTAATATTTCATCCGGATTAATAGGGGTAGATCTAGTAAAGGATGTTATTTTAGATTCTACTTATACTTATAGCGATAAAGGTAAGTATAAGGTGGTAGTTTTAGATTGTGGGGTTAAGTTTAATATTCTAAGAATATTAGATTCTCTTGATTGTTCTGTGATTGTTATACCAGCTAATGCCGGTGTAGATGAAATATTAAGATATAATCCAGATGGACTATTGATTTCTAATGGCCCTGGTGACCCTACTACTGTTCCCTACCTAGTCGATAATATTAAGAGTATTTTGGGTAAAGTTCCGATATTCGGAATATGCTTTGGTCATCAGATTATTGGCCTAGCTTTAGGGGCTAAGACGTACAAACTTAAGTTTGGACATCATGGCGGGAATCATCCGGTAAAAGATGTCAGAACTGGTAAGGTTGATATAACGGTTCAAAACCATGGTTTCTGCGTGGATATAGATACGCTTAATAGAGATAAGGTTGATATTACTCATATAAACCTGAATGATAATACTGTGGAAGGGATAGCACATAAAGAAATGCCTATATTATCTGTCCAATTCCACCCGGAAGCATCGCCGGGTCCTCATGATGCAATGCCTATCTTCCAATGTTTTATAAATATGATGGAGAAAAATAATGCCAAGAAGAGATGATATAGAAAAGATACTTATTATTGGCTCAGGTCCGATTATTATAAGTCAAGCTTGCGAGTTTGACTATTCAGGCACCCAAGCTTGCAAGGCTTTAAGAGGGGATGGATTTAAAGTGATACTTGTAAATTCTAATCCAGCGACTATTATGACTGATCCTGATATTGCTGATGCTACTTACATAGAACCTGTAACAGCTGATGTGATTGAAAAGATTATAGAAAAAGAGGGTCCAGATGCTATCTTACCTACTTTAGGTGGCCAGACTGGACTCAACGTGGCCATGGAGTTAAAAGAGAACGGTACTCTTGATAAATATGGTGTAGAGATGATAGGGGCTAATTATGATGTGATTAAGAAGGCAGAGAATAGAGCTTGTTTTAAGCAGGCGATAGAAA
>JAVCCU010000046.1 GCA_030765335.1 Candidatus Kaelpia aquatica
AAAGATTACTAATTTTCTTAAGTTACTAAACATGTTTTTTCTTCCCCTTAGTTATAAATATAACATATTTTAATTATGCAAACAAATTTAGGGAGAATTTTGTAGAGATATCAGAGGTTTCTTTTAATGGCAGAAAGATTTATCTAAAGGTAGAGTTTTCGTAAGCATATGTCGAGAATGCATTGCATTGAGGCCTAAGATAGAATGCCACAGTTAAAATAATAATTGTTGGTGAAATTTTAATATTGGCGGGCTTTTCTTTATTGATATCCCAAAGTAGTTTCATTTGACCAATAGCACAGTCGTTGTTAATATACTATCTTGTATCGGGGCGTAGCGCAGCATGGCTAGCGCTCCTGAATGGGGTTCCGAATCAAGCTAATTTTACATCGTTAATTAATTCAGCAGGTTATGCGATTCTATTTTTTTAATAATAAGTAGATTTAGAAAGTATGAAATTATATGGTATAAATAAGTTATAGAAAAATGGTTAAAAAAAGAGCATTTTTTACAATGTTGGTTCTATTTTTATGTATCTCATTGCCTGCTGTAGCACGTAGAGTTCAGTATAAACACTCTTCTGTTGTAAATATTGCAAAAATTATCGAACTTTGGGATACAAGCAATGTGATTCAAAAATTAGAAGAAATTCATGAAAGAGTAGGAGAGGAAAATGTCAATCCTTATATAGTTTCGCAATTAGAAGAATTAGATCAAAAGATACTTTTAAATGATGATGATATAGATTTTTTAATATTTGCATTAGAAAATGAAGCAATTTTATTGGATTTTATAGACAAGAGATTTATTGCCGATGTAATATTACCTGTAGGTACATCTTCAGATGATGAAATAGGAAAGTTTTTAATTCAGCATTTGTTATGGTTTTATAATTATCGTATTGCCTGCTCTGAGGAAGGTTTTGGAGTATTAGGCTATGAAGTAGAAGTGTTAAAAGGCCAGGTTGTGTTTCAAGGGAGGATTCTCGGGCTTTTAATTGATATTATAAACGGCAATGGAATTATGGGTGACCAAGATGTAGCAGCTAATGTTACAGGGCAGTTTATGAGAGCTGTTTATTGGGCAAGGCCAGAGAACAGGATAAATGGTCGTTTTGTTAGCGATGATGATAGTCCAACGATGGAGTTAGACAGTCTAAATCAGATTATGAGTGTTGAGACTCAAAAAAGAGTAGATAAATATACTCCTGTGATTTTAGCCTTTAAAGCTTCTATTTTACCCCCCCAGTTTAATGTTGATCGTTTGATTAACTATACTAGAATTGAAATTTTTGGGGGATTCTCTTTAAATGAATTGACGGTTGAATCAAAAAGAATGCTAGTAAATGTTTTGGCTATAGTTGAATCTAGACCATGGATGGATGAGGAGTGGATGCAGATTATAGATGAAGCTGCATTGAGTGAATATAGGTCTTCAGCTGTTACTCAAATCGGTTTTGTTGGTTTAGGCGCAATGGGTATGGGCATGGCAAAAGTTATCTCTGAAAATGGCATTACTATATTTGGTACTGATATAAATAGTGAGACGATAGAGGGGTTTGATGAGGCTGACATAGGTACTTCAGCAGTTGATTTAGAATCAATGGTTAAAGGAATGGGTGAAGGTAGAAAAGTAATTTGGCTTATGGTTCCTCATGGCGCACCTGTTGATGAAAATATTGATAAAATTATAGAATTAAAGCAACAAGGGTTACTAAGTGAAGGTGATATTATAATAGATGGTGGTAATTCAAATCATATCTTACATAGAGCTCGAGCAGAAAGACTTTTAGAGGAAGGCATTATTCTTTTAGGTGCTGGGACAAGTGGTGGTACTGCTGCAGCAGGAAATATGTCTATTATGGTCGGCGGTAATCAGGAGGCTTATCAGCAATGCCAGCCTGTGTTTAAAGCCTTAGGGATAGAGAATGGGTATAATTGGTTTGGAGAAGCTGGATCGGGACATTTTGTGAAGTCAGTGCATAATGGTATAGAGTACTCATTTTTTCAAATATTAGCTGAAGGAGTCGAAGTGTTGGCTAACTATTTTGGTTGGAATCAAGAAAAGTTAGCTGAAGTTATAGGTGGTTTACAGGATAGTAATCTCTCCTCTTGGATAATGGAATTAGCTTTAGAGGTTGCAGAGGATGATGTTTTTTCAATGGTCGGCCCACATATCCTAGAAGGAAGTACTGGGACATGGACACAAGAAGATGCTATGAGATTAGAGATTGCAATACCTGTATTAGATGCTACCTTGCAAGCACGTATTGATTCTAGAGAGACTGATCTAAAAGATTATCATATTGCTCCAGGAGATTTTGCAGCTAGCTTTATAGCTTTAATAAGAAATAAGATGGGTTCACATCGCTATGAGGAGTTATCCCAAGAGATAACATCAGAGATGCGTTGTAATGCTTTAGGTGTTGGTTCAGAGAAGATAAGCATAGAAGAGCAAGCATTTGTAGAGAATATGTTATCAGCTATTACATATGGTTGGTTGATGGCTTTAAAAGAAGGCTATGAAGTGATAGCTGCATCAGAATATAATATAGATACTCAGGGATTAGCCAACTTAAGTACTGTTTGGCAGAATGGTTCAGTAATAAGGTCTCAATTAGTAGGATTAGCAGGTGCTCATTTTCAAACAGGTGAAGATGTTCAAACTGCATTTAACAATATAGCTCAAGGACTTGGTGTTGGTGTAAGTTCTATCGAGTGGCTTGATGAGATTACCCGCAGTTTAAATACACCAACTCCTGCATTCGATGCTATTTTAGAGTCTGCAGAATAGAATTAGATTAGATATGTTTGTTTATTATTCGGAGTAGCTTAGCCAGGATAATCTTATCAAACGCATATTTCCTCTTGCCATTTCCTTTTACCATCTTTAAACTAATACAGGTATTTATCGGGGCGTAGCGCAGCATGGCTAGCGCGCCTGAATGGGGTTCCGAATCAAGCCAATTTCATATCTTTAATTAATTCAGCAGTTTACGTAAAATCACCTTTAAAATCAGTTAGTTAGTGACTTACCTGTATTATCACCTATTACCGTCTATTACCATGTATTGCCCTCTATTCTGGACACTTTTTGGACACTAAAAGAGGGAGGGGTTATTTGACAAGTGGCAAGGGTGTGGTATACTTATTATATGCTTTATAAAACTAATAGTGTAACAAGAGGAGCTTGGATAAACTGAAATGAAATACAGTAAATTAAGAACCACTGCATTGGTGTGCTTTATTTTTATGAGCTCTATTGTTTTTTTATCTTCTTCTGCTTTTGCCAGAAGAACTAAAACAATTTCTCAGATTCCAGGAAGATTTGTTTCTGTAGAGGATGATCTAGGGGCAAGGGGAGGGCCATTATCTCAGCATCGAACACAGATAAGGGAAGTTTTAATAACAGAATTATTAAAATCAGTTATAGGTAATATTACAGAAGATACTCCATGGAGAGAAAAGTTGATAGATTATATGGAAATTGTTTCTAATAGTTTAGTGAGGAATAATTCTGGGACCTTAGAGCAGCTGGAATCAGCAGGTATAATAACAGAAGAGATAAGAAGCTTTTTACTTGGTATAGATAATTTTTCAACAGCAGATGTGAGGGCATTAAATCTTGTTCCACTTGCAGATAGAATAGTTGAATTAATCAATGGTTACTATGATAATCCGATACATCAATTTACCCAAGTTCAGGTAGATACTTTATTAAAAAAGCTTGTTTCTTGGCAAGATATACAATGGTTAGCTGAAGAATTTGAGATAAGTTTAAGCGATGCTATGCGCGTTGTAATAGACTATAGCAGTCCCCTAGAATGGTTGAATGCAAATGTGTCTCTAGCTGGACAATTATCTGAAAAATTTGATATAAGCTTAGGTGATGCTATGTATGTTGTAACAAGGCATAGTCATCCCCTAGAATGGTTGAATGCAAATGTGCCTCTAGCTGGACATTTAGCTGAAGAATTTGAGATAAGTTTAAGCGATGCTATGCGTGCGGTAATAAACTATAACAATCCTCGGGAATGGTTGACTACAAATATGCCTCTAGTAATGAAGTTATTGGGAGCATACGAAGACTTTGGGGCAACTAGTTCGCTTTGCATGGAGGCTGTAAAGAAGAAAAATCCCGAAGAATGGCTTAGGAAGAATCTAGAGTTGTCCTAGTAGAAGAACAATCTATCTTAGTGAAACAACTTTTTAATTATCTCCTTAATCAAATTTTGAATATTGACGCATTTGGAATTCCTTGCTACCTTATTTTTCAGTGGTTTAGATTAGCGGGGCGTAGCGCAGCATGGCTAGCGCGCCTGAATGGGGTTCCGAATCAAGCCAAAATCATATCTTTAATTAATTCAGCAGTTTAAGTAAAATACTCTTTAAAATCAGTTAGTTAGCGACTTACCTGTATTACCGTCTATTACCACCTATTACCCTGTATTGCCCCCTATTCTGGACACTTTTTGGACACTTGAAAGTATTTGTTGAAACAAACAAAATAAAATAATTTCAAAAGTTATTTGACAAGTTGGTAAAATATGGTATAAATCTTACATAGGCTATAAAAGATAATGGTATATAAACTTTATTTTTAACGAGGGAGATCAAAATGAAATTTAGTAAAAGTACTTTATTTGGATGTCTAGTTTTTATTTCTATTCTAATTTTATGTCAACCTGCTAATGCGAGGAGAGATGAAGAGGGGCAGCCGAACTTAACTAGAGTTATTGTTCAGCTAAACTCTAGCAATTTAGAAGATGGATCGCAAGCTCTTGAAGATTTGAGTGGTCTTAACCTTGCTGAGTTAGATCAAA